>DATLGZ010000001.1:0-2268 GCA_035540235.1 Acidimicrobiales bacterium
CGGCTCGTCAGGCGCCTGAAAGAGAGATTGCCCGCCAGCCACCGCGCCCTTCCGAACATGGCCCGACCACCCCCTCGTGGACCACCGTCAGGCGGACGATCTCACGCCCCGGGGCCGGCCGGCAAGGGGCGGGGACGGGACGGGCACCAGATCGGCGTACTTGGCCGCCAGGGGGCCGGCGATCGCCGACAGCAGCACGTAGGCACCGGCCAGGGCGATGAGGTCGGGGCCCACGGCGAGGCCGGCGCCCAGGCTGGCGATCACTATCGAGAACTCCCCCCGGGCGATGAGAGCCGTGCCGGCCCGGACGCGGCCCCGCACGCCCGTCCCCAGGCGGGCGCACGCCACCCACGCCGAGCCGAACTTGCCCGCCGTACCCACGACCAGCAGCACCGCCGCCGGCAGCAGGGCCCCGAACAGCGAGGCGGGGCTGATCTGGAAGGAGAAGGACAGGAAGAAGATGGCGGCGAAGAGGTCTCGCAGCGGCTCGATGAGCTGGCCGGCCCGGGCCTGCACCGGGCCCGACAGGGCCAGGCCCACGAGGAAGGCCCCGATGGCGGCCGAGACCTCCAGCTCCTGGGCCAGCCCCGCCACCAGCAGGGTGATGCCGAACACGGCCAGCAGCAGCGCCTCGTCCGAACCGCGGGCCAGCGCCCGGCTGAGCACGGCCCCCCAGCGGATGGCGACGGTGAGGATCACCGCCACCGCCACCAGTGCCACCGCGACCGTGCTGAGCGTGGCCCCGAACGCCCGGCCGGCCACGAGGGCGGCCGCCACCGGCAGGTAGGCGGCCATGGCCAGGTCCTCCAGCACCAGCAGGTTGAGCACTGCGGGCGTCTCCCGGTTGCCGAGGCGGTCGAGGTCGGTGAGCACCTTGGCCACCACCCCCGACGAGCTGATCCAGCACACGCCACCCAACAGCACCGCCGCCGTCGTCCCCCACCCCAGTACGAACGCCATCAGGAAACCGGGGACGAAGTTGAGCACCGCGTCGGTGACGCCCGGCACCACGCCGGTGCGCAGCCCCTGCTGGAGCTCCTCGCCGGTGTACTCCAGCCCCAGGGTGAGCAGCAGCAGGAGCACGCCGATCTCGGCGGTGAGGGAGATGAACTCCACGCTGACGCGCAGCGGCAGGATGCCACCCTCGCCCACGGCCAGCCCCGCCAGCAGGTAGAACGGGATGGTCGTCAGGCCGAAGCGGCCGGCGACGCGCGCCAGCACGGCCAGCACCAGGGCGACGGCGCCGATCTCGATGAACGCCAGCGCGTCGCCGCCGGTGACGGCGAAGACCGTCACTGCACGAGCAGGTCGCGCAGCTGTACGAGCCCCTCCGCCGTCCCCACGGCCACGGCCACGTCTCCCGCCTCGAGCCGGTGCTCGGGCCCGGGGGCGGGCACCGTCGTATCCCCGCGGATGACGGCCACGATCGAAGCCCCCGTGCGAGTGCGGAACTGCCCTTCGGCGATGGTGGCGCCGCCGAACCGGGAGTGCTCGGGCAGGGTAATCCAGTCGATGGCCAGCCCTTCGACGTCCTGCTGGACCGCCATTAGGGCCTCGCTGACCTGGGACGCCCCCAGCAGCTCGGCTAGCGTCCGGGTGTCGTCCTGGCTGAGGTGGAGGATGGTGGTGGCGGCGTCGGGGTCGTCACGGTGGTAGACGACCACCTCCCGCCGACCGCTGCGGTGCGACAGCACGCCCAGCCGCTCCCCCGAGGACGTCGTGAACTCGTGGCGTACCCCGACCCCGGGCAGCCGGATCTCGGTCACCTCTGCCATCGCATCTCCTTCCCGTGGGCGCCGCCAGCGTACGGCGGCGCTCCCACGTCCTCCCCGAGCCGTCTCTAGACTTCAAGCTGGCGAGCCGGGAAGCCTGGTCGGCGCTTGGACGACGCGTCGACGTGGAGGTCCTGTGCCTGGAGGCGTTCAACCCGACCGCATGGCCCCTGGCGCGGAAGAGACCTCCGGCGAAGACGCGGCGCCGTGGCACGCCCTTCCTGTGGCCGACGTGGAGGCCCGCCTGGGCTCGGGCCCGGCCGGGCTCTCGCCCGAGGAAGCCGCCCGCCGGCTGGAGCGGTTCGGGCCGAACAAGCTGGAGGACGAGCCGCCCACCCCGGCGTTGGTCGTGCTCATCCGGCAGTTCCGCAGCCCCCTCATCTACATCCTCCTGGCCGCCACCGTGGTGACCGTCCTGCTGGAGGAGTACATCGACGCCGCCGTGATCGCCTTCGTGCTCCTGCTCAACGCCGTCATCGGGTTCACCCAGGAGCGC
>DATLGZ010000002.1:0-7575 GCA_035540235.1 Acidimicrobiales bacterium
CCACAACGTCGAGCCGCCGCCCGGCGGCGGGGGCGGCGGAGGCGGCAGCACCAGCCCGAAGTAGCGGAGTCGTCTACTGCCGAAGGGCGGGGAGCCGGGAGGCCCCCGCCCCTTCGCGTGCCGGCCCCGGCCGCGCCCGGCCCTCGCAAAGCCGAGAGTCTGGGGTCCGTACTCGGGCCGGCCCCAGTGCCGCAGGCCCCGTCGAAGGGCACAGTCCGCCCGCCGGGTTTCTAACCACCAAGGGAGGTCGGGCCATGAGCGGGCGTCGTTCGCTGTTCCTCGCCGTCGCCGTCGTCACGTTGCTGGTCGCCGGTCCGGGCGCCTCCGTCAACCCGGCCCGGGCCCAGCTCGTGGACCGCTACACCCGCGATCGTGACCATCCAGCCGACCGACACCTTGGGCGTGCCGCTCGCCGTCCCCCTCCTGAGCCGCTCGACGGTGCGCTTCCGCACGGCCGACGGATCGGCCACCGCCCCGTCCGACTACCAGCAGGTCGACGTGGTCGTGGAGTTCCGGGGCACGGAGACGACAAAGACCGTCACCGTTCCCCTTGCCGGCGACGGGCGCTACGAGCACCACGAGACTGTCTCGCTGCTGCTGTCGGAGCCGGCGGGCGCCAAGCTGGGCCCGCAATCGACCGCCACGCTGACCATTCTCAACGACGACGCGCCGCCCGTCGCCTCGGTGGCCGGACCGGAGCCGGTGGTGGAGGGATCGCCGGTCCGGTTCACCGTCTCCCTCGCCGACCCCAGCGACCTGCCCGCGACCGTGTCCTACGCCACCGCCGACGGTTCGGCCACGGCATGGGCCGACTACCAGCCCACCAGCGGGTCGGTGACCATCCCCGCCGGGTCCACCTCAGCCGAGATCGTGGTGAGCACGGTGGGCGACCAGACCACTGAGGACCTTCCTGCTCATCCTGTCCAACCCGGTCCACGCCACCCTGGGCAACGCCCAGGCGGTGGCCGGTGATCGTGCCATCGGCTCTGCGCTCTTCGAGCGCATCCACCCGCCCCACTGCCTCATGGTCCACCCCGTCATGGGCTTCACCAACGCGAACCTTGCGCGCTCGTGGCCGGCCCATCCCCGCCCGGCTCGCTGGCGCTCGCGCGGTCGGAGTCGCCTCCGGCGCCTATTGCGCGTTGCGGGGCCCGGTGAGGCCGAGCTCGATGTTCATCACGTCCTCGTTGCCGGCCAGGCGGGCGGTGTCGAGGGGGGCGGCCACGGCCAGGATGGCGGACACCACCACAACCGGGGTGAGGGCCGCTGCCCGCAGCCGCCGCCAGTCGGGGCGCAGGGCGGCCGCCTCCCCCGGCGCCGGCTGCGCCCGGCGCTCGCTCCACCACCGGTTGGCCCACTCGATGAAGGGTACGACGGCGCACACCAGCGTCAGGCTGGACAGCATCGCCAGCTTGATCCCGAACTCGGTGTCCTGGAACCACAACAGGCCGGCGGCCACCACCGCCGTCGCCATCCCGTAGGCGATCCGACCCCGCGGCGCCTTGGGCGACGTCTGCGGGTCGGAGATCATGAAGAACACGAAGATCAGCAGCTCCGGCGACAGGGCGATGTTGGCCCAGTAGGAGAAGCCGCTGACCGGCCCCTCACGCCAGATGGCCACGAACTGGCGGCCGGCCGCCGCGTAGAGGGCGACGAGGACCCCGAAGGTCACGAGGAAGCTCACCGCCATGGGGATCATCCGCACCGACTTGAGCACCCACCAGCCGCCCACGAGGATCACGGCCATGGCGGTGATCACGGGGAGGCTGCCGGCCTCGCCCCACCACAGGTACTGGGGGAAAACGTGGACCGGGCCGATCACCAGCAGGCACCACACGATGCCCACGTTCGACGGGTTGAACAAGTGGCGGCCCCGGGGGCGGATGAGGTGCTTGGTCAGCATGGCGATCACGGCGGCGAGCACGAAGAAGTGGATGCCGCGCAGGCTCCACCAGTCACCCGGCTGGGTGCCCGACGCCCGCAGGATGAAGGCGATGCTGTTGCCGGTGAGGATGCCACTGGCGGGCCACACCAGCATCCGCTGGTTGCGGTACGTGAGCACCACCTCGGTCACCGCGCACACGCCGATGGTCACCAGGATCTGGGCGATCGACAGCTTGAAGCCGAGCACCGTCTGCCCCAGCACCTGAAGGGTGAAGATGACGGCCGACAACCGCAGCCGCGGGTCGCGGCGGTTGGGGAGGACGACGGGTATCTCGCGGCCGCCGATGGTGACGCAGCGCGACGGCTTGAGCGGCGGGCAGGGACGCATCAGGACACAGGGGTGAGGCGGGCGGCGGCATAGGCGCTGAACAGCACCTCACACCAGATGACGATCGACCGGTAGCGGCTGGGGTCGACGTCGCGGGGCAGGAGGAAGTTCATCGAGCCGGCGGTGATGTCCAGGGGCGCCACGTGGACCGACGGGGTGTCCGCGATCTCGGCCGTGGTGCGGGGCTCGGCCAGTGGGCTGAGGCGGATCTCCAGGTCGACGTTGGGTGTGACGTAGAAGTCGTCGAGGCGCAGGGCGTGCCCGCCGTCGGGGAGCCGGTACAGGGTGGCCTGCCCCCGGCCCGTCTGGTCGACGCGGTAGACGGCGTCGGAGGCGATCCTGGCCGCCCCCGGCGCGGCCATCGCCGGCAGGGGCGGCTCGACCAGCGGGACGTCGACCTGCTGGTCGACCTGGAGCCGCCACGGACCGTCCGCCTCCACCTGGAGGTTCACCGCGCCGCTGCGGGACCCGAAGCCGGTGCCCGTCCCCGGGCAGGCGGCGTCCACCAGGGCCCGGGTTTGGTTGGGGGCGGTCACCCGCAGGCGGCCCCTCTCGCACGACCAGTTGACCCGCCACTGGATCGCACCGCTGTCGATGGCGACGGCCGCCGGCGTGGCCGGCCCCGTGCCCTCCAGGGCCCGCACCCCCTGCCACCACGGCTGCGAGCGCAGGACGGTGGCGGCGGCGCGAGCCGGCAGCGGCACGCCGGGGGCGGCGGTGGCCGGGTCGAGCAGATCCCGGCCGGACGCCACCGGGCGGGCCTCGGGCGTCGCCGAGCCCCACAGCCGGGCCCGCAGGCCGAAGTACTCCCCGCCCACCACCGCGCTGAGGGCCACCACGAGCACGGCGAAGACGGCCGCCGGGTGCCAGCCGGACGGTGCCGGCGGCGGGGAGGTCGTCGGGCCGGAAGCCACGGGAGGAACGTACGAGCGGGGCCGTAAACGGCCCGTAATCGCCCTCCGCCGCTGGCTTTACCTCGTGCTAACGGCCCGTTCGTACGGTGAGGACAGAGGCGCAAGGAGCAGACCCCTCGGAGGGCCCGTGGCCGCACATCCCACCGTCATCGACCTGCGAACCCAGCGGCTGGGCCGGCTGGGCCGGCTCAACGGCGCCTGGCACGAGCGGGCACTGTGGCTCTTGGGCGCGATCGTCCTGGCGCACTGGGTTGAGCACCTGGTTCAGGCCGTGCAGATCTGGGCCCTGGGGTACCAGAAGCCGGCGGCCCGCGGCTTCCTGGGCGCGGCCTGGCCATGGCTCGTCACATCGGAGTGGCTCCACTACGGCTTCGCGGTGGTGATGCTGGCCGGGCTGGCCCTCCTCCTCCCCGGGTTCACGGGGCGGGCCCGGGCGTTCTGGGTAGGGGCGCTGGCCATCCAGGTGTGGCACCTCCTCGAGCACCAGATCCTCTTCATCCAGGCCCAGACCCACACCCCCTGGTTCGGCGCCGCCGTCCCCACCAGCGTCCTCCAGCAGCTCTGGCCGGCGGCCCGTCCCGAGCTCCACCTCGTCTACAACACGCTCGTCACGGTGCCCATGCTGGTCGCCCTGTGGTTCCACATGTACCCACCCTTCCCCGAGCGGGGCCGGGTCATGGCCTGCACCTGCGACCGCGCCACGGCCAAGGCGGCCTGACGTGCTCGCCCACCTCGTCACCGACAGCTCGGTGCTGTGGTACCCGCTGGTGGCCCTGGGCGCCCCCGCCCTCATCGTGGCCGCCCTCACCCGCCTCGACCGCGCCCGCCACCACCGGGCAGGCGGCGGGCCGCCCGCGTCAGCGGGCCAGGAAGTGGAAGCCCAGCCAGAACCACACGGCGAAGGTGGCGGCTCGGCCCAGGCGCGAGCGCTGTAAGAGGCCCAGCACGTCGTCGGCGGTGGCCAGGGCAGTGCGGCCGCTGCGGGCCAGGAGGTCGACGACCACCCCCGCCACCAGCACCGAGCAGAAGCCGATCACGAAGACGAGCCGGCTGGTCAACGGCTCGCCTCCCGCACCCGGGCGCCCTCGGCCGCGAGAGCGCCGAGGCGGCGGCCCCACGCCACCCATCCCAGCGCGGCCAGCGCCCGCACCGGCGGCCGCTCCAGCACCGGATCGGCCAGCTTGCTGAAGGTGGGGTGCTCGTAGTCGTCGCCCAGGGCGAAGGCGGCGACCTCCCAGCCGCAGAAGGCAGCCACGAGGATCACCCACACCGCCACGCCGGCGGTGGCCACCGGCGCGGTGTCGACGATCGTCGCCGGCTGGGACACGAACCAGGTCGCCCCCAGGACGACCCCGGCGCCGATCACCAGCATGGTCGCGGGGCGGGTGAGGCTCGCGGTCGAGCTCAGCGACGTGGCGAACAGCACCGCCGCCACCGTCGCGCCCGAGGCGGTGAGCGCTCGCACGCCGGGGATGCTCAGCAACACCGCCCGCGGTTCGGCCATGCGCTCGCATCCTCCTTCGACAAGGGGTGACGACCACAAGGGCTATCACGGGGCCGCTCGCCAGTGTCAGCACCCCCTCGGACGGGCCCCGATCGCCCGGGCGCGGGGCGGCGGAGGGCCGGGGGCGCGAGACTCCAAGCCCGCCCCACCACCGATCGGAGGGACACTCACCCGTGGCCTACACGAGGAACCACGCCAAGGCGCTGCTGACTGCCACCGAGTACGAGCTGTTCACGGCCAGCCTCGACGACCGCATCGGGGAGATGAGCCCCGCCCAGCTGCGGCGGGCGATCACCCGCTGCCGCCAGGCCCGGGACAAGTACCGGGACCTCTACAAGCGGCAGTCCCTGGCGACCGCCGACCGGGCCCGCTCACGGGGGGCGGCAAGCACGGCCAACGAGCGCACGGGGAAGAAGGCCACCATCTTCGCCGAGGCCCTCCGCCGCTTCGAAGGGCGCCTCGAGCGGGTGGAGGCGGCGGAGACCAGGGCGCGCCGCGACGAGGTGCTCCAGCGGGCCGCCGGCCGCGCCGGCCGCGCCGGGCCGCCGGCCAACCGGGCCGAGCGCCGGGCCGCCGGGGGCCGAGGCAAGGCCCAGGCCGGGGGCTTCATGAGCCCGTCGGCGGAGGCGGAGAACCGCTCCACGGTCGTCGGCCCCACGGCCAAGTCCATCTCCGCCCACCGCAGCGCCGTGGGTCGGCGGACACAGGCCAAGCGCGACTCCCGCCCCCGCTGAGCTAGCTGAGCCCGCCGGCGCGGCCGGCTGTGCAGAAATACTCATATATGCGGCATTTCTGCACAACGGCCGCCCGGGGTCAGCCGCGGTAGCGGTTGGTGATGGGCACCCGGCGGTCCTTGCCGAAGGCCTTGGGCGTGACCCGGACGCCGGGCGGGGCCTGGCGGCGCTTGTACTCGGCCCGGTCGACGAGGGTCACCACCCGCCGCACCAGCTCGGGGTCGTAGCCGGCCGCCTCCAGGTCGGCGGCGGTGGCGTCGCCGCCCACGTAGGCCTCCAGCACGGGGTCGAGCTGGTCGTAGGGAGGCAGGGACTGGTCGTCGCGCTGGCCGGGCCGCAGCTCGGCCGACGGCGGCTTGGTGAGCACCGCCTCGGGGATGGCGGGATGGGCCCGGGCCAGCTCGTAGACGAGCGTCTTGGGCACGTCCTTGATCACCGCGAAGCCTCCGGCCAGGTCGCCGTAGAGGGTGGAGAACCCCACCGCCATCTCGCTCTTGTTGCCGGTGGCCAGCACCATCCAGCCGAACTTGTTGGACAGGGCCATGAGCAGCATGCCCCGCACCCGGGCCTGGACGTTCTCCTCGGTGAGATCCTCCTCCCGCCCCTCGAAGGAGGGCGCCAGCTGAGCGGTGACGGCGGCGTGCACGGGCTCGATCTCGATGACGCGCCGCTCGATGCCCAGCCGGTCGCACAGCTCCTGGGCGTCGGTGACCGAGCCCGCGCTCGAGTAGCGGGACGGCATGAGCACGCCGTGGACGTGCTCGGGCCCCAGGGCATCCACTGCCACCGCCGCCACCAGCGACGAGTCCACGCCCCCCGACAGCCCCACCACCACGTCGGTGAACCCGTTCTTGCGCACGTAGTCGCGGGTGCCCAGCACGAGGGCGCGGTGGACCTCCTCCACCCTCGCCAGCGGCTCGGTGAGCACGGGCCGGGCCAACCCGTCGGCCGCCTCCGAGGCGGCGGTGACCAGCACCTCCTCCAGGGGCACGGCGGTGGCCCGCCCGCGAGGGTCGAGCAGCCGCTTGCGGAACACCGGCCGCACGTCGAGGTCCAAGACCATGACCTGCTCCTCGAACTGCGGCGCCCGGGCCACCAGGTCGCCGCTGGCGTCGACGACCAGCGACGCCCCGTCGAACACCAGCTCGTCCTGGCCTCCCACGGCGTTGACGTAGACCAGGGCGCACGAGGCGTCGGCGGCGCGGGTGGCGAGCATGCGGTCCCGGTCGGCCAGGCGGCCGGCGAAGTAGGGGGAGGCGCTGAGGTTGACGACCAGCTCGGCCCCGCCCGCCGCCTGGTCGGCCATGGGCCCGGTGGGCGTCCACACGTCCTCGCAGATCGAGACGCCGACCCGCACGCCCCCGATCAGGAACAGCTGGAGGTCGTGGGCGCCGGGCGCGAAGTACCGCCGCTCGTCGAACACGGAGTAGTTGGGCAGCTGGCGCTTGCGGTACACGCCCTGCACCCCCCCGTAGGCGCACACGGCGGCGGCGTTGTAGAGGTCACGGCGGGCGTCGACGAAGCCCACGACCGCCGCGCACCGGCCCGTTCGCGACGCCAGCTTCTCCAGGGCGGTGAGGTTGTCGCGCACGAACCCGGGCTTGAGCAGCAGGTCCTCGGGCGGGTAGCCGGTGACGGCCAGCTCGGGGAAGACGGCGAGGTCGGCGCCCGCCCCCTCGGCCTCGTCGAGGGCGGCCAGCACCCGCTCCACGTTGCCCTCCAGGTCGCCGACGACGGTGTCGATCTGGCAGGCCGCGATCCGCACCCGCGCCACGGTGCCGAGCCTAACGGCGCTCGGAGGCGTAGCATGCCCAGACCATGGATGGCGCTGCCATGGACTCCCCCGCCATGGACGACGCCGCGATGGACGACGCTGACCTCGTCCGCCGTGCGTCGGAGGGCCAAACGGCGGCGTTCGACGCGCTCTACCGGCGCTACTCCGGGCGGGTCCACCAGTTCCTGGTGTGGGTCCTCCAGGACGCCGAGGAAGCGGGCTACGTCCTCTACGACACCTTCTGCGAGGCGGGCGCCCGCATCGACGACCTCGTCGACCCCTCCCGGTTCCGGCCGTGGCTGTTCGCGGTGGCCAGCCGCCAGGCTCTCCGCAGCCGGGGGGCGGGCGGGCCGGCACCGGCCGCCCCCCGGCTGCGG
>DATLGZ010000003.1:0-2165 GCA_035540235.1 Acidimicrobiales bacterium
AAGATCATCGTGGGGGGCTTCATCGAGTTCCGGGCCCGCCAGTGCGGCCTTGTCCGCTCCACCGACGGCGGCACGACCTGGCGGATCCTCGACTCCAACCCGGCCATCCCGACCCAGCCCTACTGCCAGGCGGCCAACTCCAACATCTTCCACGCCCCGGTGGCGTGGGGCCGCAACGGCACCCTCTACCTGGCCACCCACGCCTGGGACGAGACCACCCGTACCCAAACGAGCATCATCGTGGCCCGTTCGGAGGACATGGGCGACAACTGGACGACGGTGTTCGCCCGTGACGCCCGCCAGACCCGCGACGCTGACCAGGAGAACAACCGGCCGGTGACAGGCCTCTACGTCGACCGCAAGTCGGGCAGCGAGGACACGGTCTACGTGCTCTACCGGCGGGCGTTCACCCAGCGGCCCGCTCCCAACGCCTTCCCGCAGCACCCGATGGTCGCCATCTCCCGCGACGGGGGGCGCACCTTCGAGGAGCCGGTGTCGGCGCTGGGCAACCCCTACGCCAGCGAGCAGGTGCGCCAGCAGGCGCTGACCACCCGCACCACCAACACGCTGGCCCCGGGCGCCACCACCACCGTGCCGCCCGAGGGGTCGGCGGCGGCTCAGCCGCTGCGCCTGGAGAACTTCGGGGCCTCCAGCAACGGCCAGGGGATCACCGCCGACAAGGACGGCACCCTCTACGTCACCTACATGTCGGAGATCGCCAACGTCCAGGCCGCGCCCCGCGCCGTGGTGGTCTCGAAGTCGACCGACCAGGGCCGTACGTGGCAGGGGGTGCTCGCCCGCCCCTTCACCTACGAGAACGCCCAGAACCCGCGTGTGGCGTGGAGCCCGGGCGGCGGCCCCCAGGGCACGGTTCACGTGGTATGGGAGTGGAGGAACCCCGGCAACCTGAACACCTACGCCGACGTGGGCTACATCCGCTCCACCGACGGCGGCCAGACGTTCAGCGAGCCCCGGCGCCTCGCCGACGACGACCAGTCCCAGCTCTACGGCAAGTACCTGCCGGAGATCAAGGTGGCGCCCAACGGCCGGGTCGACGCCGTGTGGTGGGACCTCCGCGACGATCCCGGCATCCGGGGCATGGACGTCTACTACGCCTACTCGCTTGACGACGGAGTGACGTGGTCGCGGAACTACCGCATCACCGACCAGACCATCGACCGCCGCTTCGGCGTGTGGGGCAACAACTTCGACCAGAACTCGCCCCCGAGCCTGGCGTCGGTGAACGAGTACGCCATCATCGCCTGGGACGACACCCGCCACTCCCGCGGCGAGACGGGCCAGGTGGTGGCCGAGAGCCCCCTCGACGTGCAGGGCGTGGGCGGCGGCGTGCAGGACATCTACATCTCGGCCGTGCAGTTCGAGGCTCTCGGCGGCGGGGCGTCCAAGGCGACCAAGGCCATCCTCGCCGGCGTGATCGGCCTGCTGGCGGTGGGCCTCATCCTCACCCTGGTGGCCTTCTCGTCCAAGCGGAGGGCGGGCGGCCCGCCCGCCCGGAGGACGCCGGCGGAGGCGGCCAAGGTCAACTAGCCCGACCAGGGGGCGGGAACGGGCCGGCGCCCGGGGGGCTGGGGGACCCCGGGCGCCGGCCTCTCCGCGCCGGTTGAAACCGGCGTCGGCAAACCGGAACTGAGCTGTAACGCCTTCGCGGTGGTGCCGGGAGAGCCCGTCGATAGGTTCGCCTCTGCCGTATCGCGAAGGGGGGAGCTCTTGCTCACGATCAAGCGCCGTCACGCCGCCGTGGCGGGTGCCATGCTCACTGCGCTGCTGTTCCAGGGGACGACGCTGGCGGCCGAGCCGGAGCGGATCACGCAGCCGATCCAGGCCACCCGGGCCGACCTCGACCCGCAGCGCACCTACGCCGCCCCGTCACTGGCCGTCCACCCCGACAACCCCCAGCTCATCGTGGGGGGCACGCTCGAGTTCCGCCAGAAGCAGTGCCAGCTGATCCGGTCGACCGACGGCGGCACCACGTGGCGGTTCGTGGAGAACCCGCCCGTCCTCAACTCGTTCCCGTACTGCCTCCACAACAACAGCAACGCCTTCCAGGCGCCGGTGGCGTGGGGGCGGGGCAACAACCTCTACATGCTCAGCGTGGGCTGGGACGAGCAGGACACCCGCAGCAAGGTCAGCATCGTCCTCCACCG
>DATLGZ010000004.1:0-6235 GCA_035540235.1 Acidimicrobiales bacterium
TTCGGCTCCGCCGCCGCGGCCACCGTCATCGCTGGTGCGGCCGCATTCGCCTGCACCAACCTGGCGACCCTCAACCTGTCCAGCTCGGCCGGCAAGGCGGGCGACACCGTCACCGTCACCGGCTCGTCGTTCAACGTCAACAGCCAGAACGTGGCCAACTCGTTCCCGGTCGTCCTGCGCTGGAACGGCGTCGAGGGCGCTGAGCTGGCTTCCGTCCAGCCCGACCGCGCCGGCAACATCTCGGCGACGTTCACGGTTCCCGACGGCCAGCCCGGCTACTACGTGATCGTGGCCGTGCAGCGCAACGCCCAGGGCGTCGACGTCTACGGCACCCCGGCCCGGGCCAGCTACCAGATCCTCGGCCCCAACGGCCAGTCGGTCGTCCAGCCTGCGGCTTCGCCCGCCGGCACCGTGGGCACCGAGGGCTCCTCGTCCGGCATCATCGCCCTGACCGTCGGCCTCGGCGTCCTCGGTCTGGCCCTGTTCGGCGCTGGCTTCATCGCCTTCGTCCGCCAGGCTCGCCGGGCCCCGGCTGCGGCCACCGTCCGCAAGTAGCGCCCACGTTCGGTTAGCAACTAACCGAAAGAAACCAAGAGGCCCGGTGCCCCAAATGGGGCACCGGGCCTCTTCCATTTTGCGGGTGGTACTCAGTGCATAACGCATCTATTGAGCGGCGCGCATTTTCCTGGCAGCGTTGAGGTCTGTTGTAGAGGGGCTGGGGGGGAGGAGAGCACCGCGCATATGACTGCCGAGACCAGGGACTTCCGCAAGAACCGAAGGAGATTGCTCGCCACGGTGGGCTCGGGGGTGACGGCCTGCGCCCTCCTGGCCCAGGGGGCGGCCTTAGCCACCGATGCGGGCACGCCGGGCGCGCCGACCACCCCCGTCCATGCCACCAAGGCCGACCTCGCCCCCGGGCGCATGTACTCGAGCCCGGCGTTCGCCGTCGATCCCAACAACCCCATGAGGATCGTGGCCGGCGTGGCCGACCTCAACAGCCGCCGCTGCCACCTGCTGCGCTCCACCGACGGGGCGTCCACGTGGTCGTTGATGGAGTCGTCGCCCTCGCCCGCCTCGTTCCCCTTCTGCGCCCAGAGCCAGGGAGGCGTCATCCAGGCGCCGGTGGCCTTCGGCCGCAACGGCGACCTCTACATGGCCCTCGGCGGTTGGGACGAGAGCGACGCCGCCCGCACCGGCGGGGCCATCCTCGTGGCCCGCTCCTCCAACATGGGTGACAGCTGGGAGACCACCGAGGTGTACTCCACCCGGGGCAAGACCGGTGAGGCGGCGGAAAACGTGCGGCCGGTGCACACCCTGGCCGTCGACACCAAGACGGGCCGGGCCGACCACGTGTACGTCACCTTCGGCGTCGCCTACCCGGGGTTCACCGCCCCCAACCAGCGGCCCAACTCACCGATGGTGGCAGTCTCTCGTGACGGTGGGCGCACCTTCGACGCCCCCTTCAACCTGGCCGGCGACGTCTTCCAGCCCCAGGCCATCCGCGACCAGGCCTTCAGCGCGGTGACCACCACCACGGCGGCGCCCAACGCCGCCACCACCACGACCACCGCTCCCGCCGCCGGCTCGCGGGCGGCCACGCCCAACCAGGCCGCCAACTTCGGCGGCAACTCGGGCCGCAACCACATCCAGGCCCGGGTGGACGGCAAGGGCACGGTGTACGTGGCCTGGCTGTCGGGCACGGCCAGCGTCTCGCCCTCACCGCCGTCGGCTCAGATGCTGTCGAAGTCGACCGACGGGGGCCGTACGTGGGAGACCTCGGTGGCCATCCCCTTCAGCTACGAGAACGCCGCCCCCCGCATGGCGGTGAGCCCGGAAGGGGTCATCCACCTGGTCTACGGCCGCAACCCCGACTCGTCGATGAGCGGCGGGGGCGAGATCTACCACCGCGCCTCCACCGACGGCGGCGCCACGTGGAGCGAGCCCCAGAACCTCACCGACGACCCGCCCGCCGCCCTCTACGGGCAGTACTTCCCCAACGTCAGCGTCGCCCCCAACGGCCGGGTCGACGTCGTCTGGTGGGACACCCGTGACGACGTGGGCATCCGCTCCAACGACGTCTACTACACGTACTCGGCCGACGACGGCCGCACGTGGAGCAGGAACGTGCGCATCACCGACCGCAGCGTCGATCGCCGCTACGGCGTGTGGGGCGTCAACTACGACATCAACTCCCCGCCGGGGGTGGGCTCGGCCAACGAGTTCGCCATCTTCGGCTGGGACGACACCCGCAACACCGACGTCACCAACCCCGACTACTCCACCGGCTTCGGCGCCGGCACCCAGGACCTCTTCACCTCGGTCGTGCAGTTCGCGGCGGTCGGGGGCGGCGCGTCGTCGACGGCCAAGGTCCTGCTCGCCGCCACCGCCGGCCTGGTGCTGGTGGGGCTGGTGCTGCTGATCGTGGCCATGTCGTCCCGGCGCAGCGGCGGCGGCCCCGCCCCGAAGAAGGCCACCACCGGCAAGGAGGCCGCCAAGGTCTGAGCCGGTACCCGCGCTCCGAGCACGGGCGAGGCCCGGCACCCCGTCCTGGGGGGCCGGGCCTCGTCGTGCCGGCCGGCTCAACCGGCGCTGAAGTGGTGCCTGGTGGCGGCGTGGTGGTCGCGGCCGTCGTGGCTGCACGGGCTGGTGTGGATCGTCGCCCGGCTCAGCTTGGGGATCTGGTGGAGGAGGCGGTGGTGGGCCTCCTCGGCGATGCCATGGGCGTCGGCCACCGTGAGCTCGCAGTTGGACACCACGTCCACCTCGGCCCGCAGCTCGTGGCCGACCCACCGGATGGCCACCCGCTCGACCCTCTCGACCCCGGGCACGCCCCCCACCACCGCCGTGACCCGGTCGACGAGCTCGGGGTCGACGCTGTCCATGAGCCGGCGGTAGATGTCGCGGGCTGCGCCCTTCAGCACGAAGAGGATGGCCACCGTGATGGCAAGGCCGACGATCGGGTCGGCGAGCTGCCACCCGACCGCTACCCCGCTGGCGCCGACGACGACGGCGAGCGAGGTGAGCCCGTCGGTGCGGGCGTGGAGGCCGTCGGCCATCAGGGCGGCCGAGCCGATCTCCCGCCCGACCCGGATGCGGTAGACGGCGACCAGCTCGTTGCCGGCGAAGCCGATCACGCCGGCGGCGATGACCCACCCGACGTTCTGGACGTCCTGAGGGTTCATCAGCCGCCGGATCGCCTCCCACCCCGCCACCACCGCCGACAGGGTGATCATGAGCACGATGAAGATGCCGGCCAGATCCTCGGCCCGGCCGTAGCCGTAGGTGTAGCGCTTGGTGGGGCGGCGGCGCCCGAGCGAGAAGGCGATCCACAGCGGCACGGCGGTGAGGGCGTCGGAGAAGTTGTGGATGGTGTCGGCCAGCAGGGCCACCGATCCGCTGACGGCCACCACCACCAGCTGCAGGGCGGCGGTGGCTCCCAGCCCCACCAGCGAGATCTTGATGGCCCGGATGCCCTTGTCGCTGTCCTTCAGGGCCCGGTCGACCGAGTCGGCGGAGTCGTGGCTGTGGGGCACGAAGAGGCCGCGGGCCCAGCCCCTCAACCCTCCGCCGTGCTCGTGGGGTTCATGGTCGTGGCCTTCATGGCCATGGAGTCCATGGTCAGCGTGGTCGTGGCCGTGACCGTCGTGGCCGTCACCGTCGTGACCGTCGTGGCCGTGACCGTCGTGGCCGTCGTGGCCGTCGTGGCCGTCGTGGGGGCCGTGGTAGCTCATGCCCGCCTCGCCGCCCGGGCGGCCTGGCCCTCGTCGTCGTGGCGCTCGACGCCGCGCACCACGTGGTCGGCGTGGAACAGCGCCTCCTCGACCAGGCGCCGCACGTGGTCGCTGTCGGCCAGGTAGTAGATGCGGTTGCCATCCCGCCGGGCCCTCACCAGCTTGGCCAGGCGCAGCTTGGCCAGGTGCTGGGACAGGGCGGCCTGGGAGACCCCCACGTGGTCGGCCAGCGGACCGACCGAGTGCTCGCCGTGCAGGAGAGCCCACAGCACCCGCAGCCGGGTGGGATCGGCCAGCAGCTTCAGCATGGCGGCCGCCGCCTCCACCTCCCGGTCGTCCGGCTCCAACTCTATATGCGTATCCACGCACATACTTTACACCTCGACCCGGTGGCGCGCCGGCGCGAAAGGGGCCGGCGACCGCCTCCTCGTGGGTGCGGTCGCCGGCCCCGTCGTAGCGCGGGAGGCCCTCAGGCGGAGGTGGACGCCTCCGCCGGCACGAAGCCGTTGCCGGCTACCGGCGGCATGTCGGGCGGCGGCTTGACCCCCACCAGCAGCTCGTCGAGCACGTCGCCTTCGAGGCTCTCCACCTCCATGAGCGTCTGGGCCACCTTGTCGAGCAGCTCCCGGTTGGCCTGGAGGGCCGCCTTGGCCCTCACGTCGGCCCAGGTGAGGATGGCCTGCGTCTCGCCGTCGACCAGGGAGGCGATGCGCTCGGAGTAGCCGGCGCCCCACTCGCCCTGGAAGCCGGGGCTGAGGGGCTTGATGATGTAGGCCCCCAGCTTCTCGCTCATCCCGAAGTCGGCCACCATGCGGCGGGCCAGCGACCCGGCGTGCTCCAGGTCGGCGGTGGCCCCCGACGACACCTCGCCGGTCACCATCTCCTCCGCCGCCCGCCCGCCCAGCATGGCGGCGATGCGGTCGAGCAGCTGGCTCTGGGTGACGGTGGCCTGGTCGCCCTCGGGCACCAGCCAGGTGAACCCGCCGGCGTGGCCCCGGGCCACGATCGACAGCTTGCCCACCTTGTCGGCGCCGGGCAGCGAGGTCGACGTGATGGCGTGGCCGGCCTCGTGGTAGGCGATGCGGTGGCGGTCCTGGGGGCTGAGGATGCGGCTGCGCCGCTCTGGACCGGCCACCACCCGCTCGATGGCCTCGAACAGGTTGCGGTTCTCGATCTGGGTGGACCCCCGCCGGGCGGCGAGGAGGGCGGCCTCGTTGACCACGTTGGCCAGGTCGGCGCCGGTGAAGCCCACCGTGCGCTTGGCCACCGCGGTCAGGTCGACCTCGGGCACCAGCGGCTTGCCGCGGGAGTGGATCTTGAGGATGGCCTCCC
The DNA here is from genome assembly GCA_035540235.1 of Acidimicrobiales bacterium. Lineage (GTDB taxonomy): Bacteria > Actinomycetota > Acidimicrobiia > Acidimicrobiales > AC-14 > JBFMCT01. The sequence continues at coordinate 5,064 of DATLGZ010000004.1, forward strand.
GGCCCCGGACGTCGGGCCGGTCGATGCCGACCCGGCGGTCGAAGCGGCCCGGCCGCAGGAGGGCGGAGTCCAAGATGTCGGGGCGGTTGGTGGCGGCCAGCACGACGACTCCCGAGCCGCTCTCGAACCCGTCCATCTCGACCAGCAGCTGGTTGAGGGTGGCCTCCCGCTCGTCCTGGCCCCCCACCGCCATGGCGGTGCGGCCCCGGCCCACCGCGTCGAGCTCGTCGATGAAGCAGATGCAGGGGGCCGCCTCCTTGGCCACCCGGAAGAAGTCCCGGATGCGGGCGGCGCCCACCCCCACGAAGATCTCGACGAAGTCGGAGCCCGACATGGAGAAGAACGGCACGTTGGCCTCGCCCGCCAGAGCCCGGGCCAGCAGCGTCTTGCCGCACCCCGGCGGGCCCGTCAGCAGGATGCCCTTCGGCACCGACGCGCCCATGGCCAGGAACTTCTCCGGGTTGCCCAGGTAGTCGCGGACCTCGGCCAGCTCCTCGATGGCCTCGTCCACGCCGGCCACGTCGGCGAAGGTGATCTTGGATTCGCCGGTGGCCACCCGGCGGGCCTTGGATTTCCCGAAGGCGAAGGCGTCGCCCATCCGGTTGCGACCCAGGGTCAGCCACAGGATGAGGATGCCGTCCACGATGATCAGGGCGGGCAGGATCATGGAGGCGGGGATCACGAGGTTCTTCAGCGGCTGCTGCTGGACCTTGTAGGCCACGCCCGCGTCTTCGAGGGCGGAGGTTAGGCGGGAGAAGATCGTCTCCCGGCCGGCGGCCACCGCCACCCAGTACTGGCCCCGGTCGTAGCGGCCCACGATGCGCTGGTCGGACTCCAGGATCGTGGCCGTCTGGACCCGGCCCTGGCGCAGGAGGGTGATGTACTGGTCGATGCGCAGCTCACGCCCGGGCGTGCGCGGGTTCGACCACCACAGCAGCGTGACGTAGAAGGCGATGAGCACGGGCAGGGCGACTATGCAGAGGATCAGCCCCCGCTTGCGCATCTGCGCCTTGCGATCGGCGTCGTCGGCCGGGCCGCCCGGCTTGTTGGGGTCGTCGCCCCCCTTCTTCCGCTTCGGAGCGTCCGGCTTGGGAGGGCGCTTGCGGGTGTTCTGGGCCATGAACTCGGCCTCCTTCGAGCAGGCTACGGACGAAGCAGTCGACCGTGGCGCA
>DATLGZ010000005.1:0-2384 GCA_035540235.1 Acidimicrobiales bacterium
ATCGACGGCTCGACCACGTTGTCCCGGAGGGCCTCGATCAGATGTCCCGGCCCCCACCAGTCCCGGACCCCGACGTCGTGGGAACGGCAGATGTCCGCGAGCTCGGACACGGGCGTGTCCAGGCTCACCTCACGTCCGACCTCCCGGCTGACCGCATCGAGCACGGTGATGCGGGGCCACGGTCCGGACAGCTCGATCTCGTGACCTTCGAAGGTGACCTGGGTCGTCCCCAGCGCGGTACGGGCGGTGTGCACGACCAGCTCCTCGGTGAACGTCATCACGTCGAAGTAGTCCGTGTACGCCTCGTAGGACTCGAGCATCGTGAACTCGGGGTTGTGCTTGTAGGAGATCCCCTCGTTGCGGAAGACGCGGCCGATCTCGAAGACCTTCTCGAAGCCGCCCACGGTGAGCCGCTTCAGGTACAGCTCCGGTGCGATCCGGAGGAACAGCCGCATGTCGAGGGCGTTGTGGTGGGTGACGAACGGCTTGGCCACCGCCCCTCCCGGCAGCGGGTGCAGCACCGGCGTCTCCACCTCCACGAACCCCCGGTCCTCCAGCCACCGCCGCAGCAGGCTCATCACCCGGCTGCGCACGAGGAGCGCCCGGCGGGCGTCCTCGGTGACCCACAGGTCGACGTAGCGCTGGCGGTAGCGGGTGTCGGGGTCGACGAGGCCGTGCCACTTGTCGGGGAAGGGACGGCGGGCCCTCGCCAGCGTGACCAGCTCGTCGACGGTGACCGACAGCTCGCCCCGCCTCGTGGTCACCACCTCGCCCGTCACCCCCACCCAGTCGCCCACCGACAGCTTGGTGAAGTCCTCGAACTGCGGGCTGGCCGCCTCGGTGGCGAAGAGCTGGACCCGACCGGTGCCGTCGTCGAGCGTGCCGAAGGCGATGGCGCCGTGGCGGCGCACGAGCATCACCCGCCCCGCCACCGACGCCCGCGCCCCGGAGCGGGTGTCGGGGGGGAGGCCGGCATGGCGTTCGTGGAGCTCGCCGGCGGTGGCCGTGCGCTCGTAGCGGTAGGGGATGTCGGTCACGCGGGGGCGGTGTTGCGCTCGTAGATCAGCCGGAGGCCGTGCAGGGTGAGCCACGGGTCGTGGCGCTCGATGCAGTCGGAGAAGGGCGCCATCAGCGCACCCAGGCCTCCGGTGGACACCACCCGGGCGGGCCCCAGCTCGTCGTGGAACCGCCGGCACAGGCCGTCGACCGCCGCCCCGAACCCGTACAGGGTGCCGGACTGGACCGACTCCACGGTGGTCTTGCCGATGACCCGGCGGGGCGCCACCACCTTGATGCGGGAGAGGGCGGCGGCCCGGGCGAACAGGGCGTCGAGGCTGATCTCGATGCCGGGCAGGATGGCCCCGCCCAGGTACTCCCCCCTGGCCGACGTGGCGTCGACGGTGGTGGCGGTGCCGAAGTCGACGACGATCACCGGCCCACCGTAGATATCGAAGGCCGCCACCGCGTTGGCGATGCGGTCGGGGCCAACTTCCTTGGGGTTCTCGTAGAGGATGGGCATGCCGGTGCGGGTGCCCGGCTCCACCACCACCGGGGGCACGTCGAGGTAGCGCTCGGCCATCTCCCGCATGGCGGCGGTGAGGCGGGGGACGGTGGAGGACACCACGATGCCGGACAGGTCGGCCAGGGCCGCACCCTGGAGGTCGAGCAGCTGGCGGATGAGCAGGGCGTGCTCGTCGGAGGTCCGCTCGGCGTTGGTCGACAGCCGCCACGGCTCGAGGAGGTCGGCGCCGCGGTAGAGGCCCACGACCGTCTGGGTGTTGCCGGCGTCGATGGCGAGGAGCATGCGAGAGAGGGCGGGGCTCACGTCTCGAGCAGGTCGAGGCCGATGTCGAGGGCGGGGGCGGAGTGGGTGAGAGCGCCCACCGCGACGAGGTCGGCGCCGGCGGCGGCGTAGGCGGCCACGTTGTCGAGGGTCACGCCGCCCGAGACCTCGACGAGGCACGGCCGGGGCGCCGCTCGCACCAGCGCCACGCACTCGCCCACCTGGTGGGGCGCCATGTTGTCGAGCAGCACCAGGTCGGCCCCCGCCACCAGGGCGGCCTTGACCTGGTCGGCGGTGTCGCACTCGACCTGCACCGTGCGCCCCGGCCACCGGGCCCGGGCCCGCTCCACCGCCTCGTCGACGCCCAGGCCCCCGAGGTGGTTGTCCTTGACGAGGATGCCGTCGGAAAGGGAGCCCCGGTGGTTGACCCCGCCCCCGGCCCTCACCGCCGCCTTCTCCAGCGCCCGCAGGCCGGGAGTGGTCTTGCGGGTGTCGCGGACCCGGGCGGGGCGGGCCGCCTCCACGTAGCGGCGGGTCAGGGTGGCGATCCCCGAGAGGTGGCACAGGAAGTTGAGGGCGGTGCGCTCGGCGGTGAGCACGG
>DATLGZ010000006.1:0-3037 GCA_035540235.1 Acidimicrobiales bacterium
GGCGGCGCATCGTGGTGGGCGCCGCCTTCACCGGCTGCGTCCTGACGGTGACGGGGGCGCTGGCCCCGTCGCTGGCTTGGCTGACGGCCAGCCAGACCGTGGCCCGGGGATTCGCCACCGCCCTGCTGCTGCTGGTCGGGATCGTGGCCGCCGAGGAGGTGCCCGCCCGCTGCCGGGCCTACGCCGTGAGCCTGCTCGCCATGGCCAGCGGCCTGGGGGCGGGCTTCGCCATCTTCGCCCTCCGCCTGGCCGACCTGGGCACGTGGGGGTGGCGGCTGCTCTACGTCCTCCCCCTGCTCGGCCTCCCCCTGATCGCCAGCGTGAGGGGCCGCCTGCCCGAGAGCCGCCGCTTCCTCACGCCCCACCGCGCCGTCGACCTGAGCGGGCACGGCCGCCGGTTCTGGCTGCTGGCCGTCTCCGGCCTGCTGACCAACCTGTTCATCGCCCCCCAGTCGCAGTTCCTGGTCCGCTACCTGCGCTCCGAGCACGGCTTCAGCGCCGGCCGCATCTCGCTGCTCACCCTGGTGGCGGGCACGCCCGGCGTGATCGGCATCATCGTCGGCGGGCGGCTGGCGGACGTGAAGGGGCGGCGCATCGTGGCCGCCGTGGCCCTCACCGGAGGTTCGCTGGGGACCGTCGCCTTCTACTTCGCCGACGGCGCCGCCCTCTGGCTGTGGCCGCTGGTGGCGAACATGGTCTCGGCCGCCTCCATACCCGCCCTGGGCGTGTACGGCCCCGAGCTGTTCCCCACGTCGCTGCGGGGCCGGGCCAACGGCATGGTGGCGGTGTGCTCGCTGGGCGGCAGCGCCGCCGGCCTCACCCTGGCCGGCACCCTGGGCGACGCCTTCGGCCGCCTGGGCCCGGCCATGGCCATCCTGGCGGTGGGGCCGCTGCTGGTCTCACTGCTGGTGCTGGCCGCCTACCCCGAGACGGCCGGGATCGAGCTGGAGGAGCTCAATCCCGAGGACGTGCGCCCGCCTCCAGAGGCGGGCCCCCCTGCCCCGAGCTGACGGCCAGGACGAACTCCCGCACGGCGGCCGCCACCGGCGCGTCCTTGCCCCGGAGGCCGTGGTCGCCCCCGTCGATCCAGGCGTGGGTGACGGGCCCGGGGATGGCGGCAGTGGCCGCCTCCAGCTCCGCCGGCGAGCCGAAGGCGTCGCGGGTGCCGGACACGAACAGGCAGGGAAGGTCGAGGGACGGGAAGTGCTCGGTGCGCAGCCGCTCCGGCCTCCCCGGCGGGTGGAGGGGGTAGCTGACCAGCACGAGGGCCAGCGCCCCCAGCCCGTCGGCCACCGCCAGCGAGCAGATCCGCCCGCCCATCGACCGTCCCCCCAGGACCAGGCGGTGAGGCGGCAGGCCGGTGCGGGCAGCCAGGGCGGCGGCCTCGTCCCGCACCGCCTGCAGGAGGACGGGGGCCCGGTCGGGGGCGCGCCGGCCCGCCTTGCGGTAGGGGAAGTCCATCCGCTCCACGGGCACCGGCCGCAGCGCCTCGTCCATGGCCACCAGGGCGGGCTGGTCCCGCCCCGCACTGGCCCCGGGCGCCAGCAGGACGGCCACCCCCTGCAAACCGGTCACCGTTCCTGTCGCCCGGACGCCGCGAAGGGTGACCGGTTGGACGAGGGGGTGGCCACCCCCGCGTACCGGTCACCCTTTCCGGCGCGGGAACGACACGAACGGTGACCAGAACGCAGGGGGGTCATGACGTCAGGATGCGGCGGGCCTCGGTGAGCTCGACCATGCGCTGGCCCGCCCCCTCGGACTCGGCCCCGTGGTCGGGGTGGACCTCCCGCACCAGCAGGCGGAAGCGCCGGAGGATCTCGTCGCGGTCGGGGCGGAAGTCGGGGCCGAAGCCGAGGATCTCCAGGGCCCAACGCTCGTCGGTGGCGAAGCGCCGCCACGACGGTGGGGCGTCGGTGGTCGGATCCTTGAGGTGGGCGATCAGGTCGGCGTCGAGATCGCCCCCCCAGCGGGCGCCCTTGCGAATGGCGGTGAACACGGCGGGGCGGGCGTCGGCGTGCAGGCGGCCGGCGGCGTAGACGGCGGCCAGCACCTGGGGGACGGGCTTGCCGTGGCCGTCCAGCTCGAAGCGCATGTCCTGGGCGTCGCCCACCAGGGCGTGGCGGGTGCGCTCGAGGCCGACCACGTCGGTCTGGAAGCGGTGGCGGAGGCGAGGCTGGGCGACCCGCTTGCCCTCCTCCAAGTCGGCGGCCAGGGCCAGGAACTCGCCCCGGAGGTCGAGGGGCAGGGCGTCGATGTGGGCGGCGACGATGCCGCCCAGGAGGATCCCGCCGTAGCCGGGCAGGGGGTCGGTGGGCAGCCAGTGGCGGCCGAGAGCCACCCGCCGTGTCGGGGCGACGGCGCGCGAGTGGCGGACCTCCAGCTCGGCCAGGAGCATCAGCGCAAGGTATACGGGACCACCGGCGCCGTCGGGCGTAGAGAGCACCGCGACGGCGACGGGGACGGCCGCGAAACCCTCAGACGTACTCCCGCAGGTAGTCCCGCAGCCCGCGGGCGCCGTCGGCGACCGCCTCGTCGTCGCCCTGCTCGGCGGCGGAGGTGAGGGCCCACGACCGGGCCGCGATCTGCTCCCACATGCGCCGGTCGATCCCGAACGGGGGCCGGGAGTCCTCCACCACCGCGGCCAGGCGGGCCAGCTCCAGGATCAGCTCGCCGTCCTCGGGCGTGCGCATGAGGCGGTCGGCCACCACGAAGATGTCACCCATGGCGGTCTGGGCGTGCTCGTCGGGGTCGTCGAGGTCGTCGCCGCCGACGTCGTCCCCTCCGCCCGCCTCCACGCCGGCCCACTCGTCGCCCTCGCCCGCGTCGGCCCCGACCAGCTCCTCCAGGATCGACTCGACCACCTCCTCGTCGAGCTCCCGCACGACGAGGAGGCCACCCGGCTCCCACCGCCACGGGACGTCCTCCTCATCGAGGGCGATGCCGGCCGCCACCCGCTCACCCGCGTCCCACGTGGCCAGCTCGAAGGCCACCTCCTCGAGGTCCTCCGACTCCTCGGGATCGTCGGGCGGGGGGAGGG
>DATLGZ010000007.1:0-4368 GCA_035540235.1 Acidimicrobiales bacterium
CCCCGGGCCACCTCCATCCAGAAGTGTGTCCGGGTCAAGGGCAAGCACGACGACATCGGCAACGTGGGCCGCACCTGGGGCCATCTGAGCTTCTTCGAGATGCTGGGCAACTTCAGCTTCGGGGACTACTTCAAGGCCGAGGTCATCCCGTGGGCGTGGGAGATGGTCACCGAGCTGTACGGCATCGACCCCGACCGGCTGTGGATCACCGTGCACGAGACCGACGAGGAGGCGGCCGGCATCTGGCGGGACGCGGTGGGTGTCGACCCCGAGCGCATCCAACGCATGGGCGAGGACAACTTCTGGATGATGGGCGACACCGGGCCGTGCGGACCGTGCTCGGAGATCTACGTCGACCTGGGCGAGGCGGCCGGGGCGGCGGGCGGTCCCGCCCACGGCGGCGACCAGCGCTACCGGGAGATCTGGAACCTGGTCTTCATGCAGTACAACCGGGAGCCCGACGGCGCCCTCACCGACCTCCCCAACAAGATCATCGACACCGGCCAGGGCCTGGAGCGCACGTTGAGCGTGCTGCAGGACGTGCCCACCGTGTTCGACACCGACGAGCTGCGGCGCATCATCGAGTCGGCCGAGCGGGTCACCGGACGCCGCTACGGCGACGACCCCGAGGTGGACGTCGCCCTGCGCATCCTCGCCGACCACGGCCGCTGCGCCACCTTCCTGGTCAACGACGGCGTGTTCCCCTCCAATGAGGACCGGGGCTACGTGCTGCGCCGCATCCTGCGCCGGGCGGTGCGCCAGGGCTTCGGCCTGGGGGTGGAGGGGCTGGTGTTGCCGGCCATGGCCGAGGCGGCCGTCGACGTGATGAGCCCCGCCTACCCCGAGCTGGCCGCCAACCGCACCTTCATCGTCGACGTGATGGCCCGTGAGGAGGAGCGGTTCCGCCAGACCCTGCGCACGGGCACGGCCATGCTCGACGAGGAGCTGTCGGCTCGGGCCGGCGCCGGCACCCTGGCCGGCGACGTGGCCTTCCGCCTGCACGACACCTACGGGTTCCCCCTCGAGCTCACCCTGGAGATCGCCGCCGAGCGGGGGGTGGCGGTCGACGTGGCCGGCTTCGAGGCGGAGATGGACGCCCAGCGGGCCCGGGCCCGGGCCGCCCACGCCGGCGCCGGCGCCGGCGCCGGCCGCTCCGCCGCCTACCGCGAGCTGGTCGAGCAGTTCGGCCCCACCGAGTTCCTCGGCTACCAGACCACCGAGGGGAGGGGCCGGGTGCTGGCCGTCAACGGCGACGAGGTGTTCCTCGACCGCACCCCGTTCTACGCCGAGTCCGGAGGCCAGGTGGGCGACACCGGCGTGCTCACCACCGAGTCGGGCCGGGCCCGGGTTGTGGACACCACCCTCGCCCTCCCCGGCCTCCACCGCCACACGGTGGAGATGCTGGAGGGGTGGCTCCAGGCGGCCCAGGAGGCGGAGGCGGTGGTCGACGTGGAGCGGAGGGACTCGATCCGCCGCAACCACACCGCCACCCACCTGCTGCACTGGGCGTTCCGCACCGTGCTGGGAGAGCACGTCAAGCAGCACGGCTCCCTGGTCGCCCCCGACCGGTTGCGCTTCGACTTCAGCCACTTCAGCCAGGTCGGCCCCGACGAGCTGGCCGAGGTGGAGCGTTTGGCCAACAACGAGGTCATCCTCAACGACCCGGTGCGGGCCTACGAGACCACCCAGGACGAGGCCCGCCGGCTGGGCGCCCTCGCCCTGTTCGGCGAGAAGTACGGCGAGGTGGTCCGGGTGGTCGAGGCCGGCCACCACTCCATCGAGCTGTGCGGGGGGACCCACGTGGCCGCCCTGGGCGGGGTGGGGCCCATCAAGCTGCTGTCAGAGGGGTCGATCGGCTCCAACCTGCGGCGGGTGGAGGCGCTGACCGGCGACGGCAGCCTCACCCACATCGCCACCGAGGAGCGCGCCCTGACCCAGGTCGCCCGGCTGCTGCGGGTCTCGCCCGCCGAGGTGGTCGAGGCGGTGGAGCGGCTGGCCGCCGACTACAAGGCCCTGCGCGACGAGCTGGCGGCGGCCCGCAAGCAGGCGGCGGTGGGGCGGTCGCGCGACCTGGCGTCCACCGCGGTGGACGGGGTGGTGGTGGCCAACGTCACCCCCATGGGCCGCGAGGACCTCCAGCCCCTGGCCGTGGCCGTGCGCGACCTCCCCGGCATCCGGGCCGTGGTGCTGGGCAGCGCCCCCGCCGGCGGGGGGGTGGCCATGGTGGCGGCGGTGCGGTCCGACGGCGACGGCGGCCTCGACGCCGGCAAGCTCCTCGCCGACGCCGCCCGCATGGTCGGCGGGGGTGCGGGGAAGGGCAAGGAGGTGTCCGTCGCCGGGGGGCGCGATCCCAGCCGCCTCGACGAGGCCCTCGAGCGCGCCCGCCAGGCGGTGGCAGGCGGGTGATGGCGCGCGCCCTCGGCATCGACCTCGGCGAGCGGCGGATCGGCGTGGCCGTGAGCGACTCGGGGGGCGTGGTGGCGGTGGGCCACGGCACCATCCCCCGCTCCGGCGACGAGGCGGCCGACCACGCCGCCGTGGCCCGCATAGTGGCCGACACGGGGGCGGAGCGGGTGGTGGTCGGCCTGCCCCTCTCCCTCGACGGCTCGCACGGGCCGGCGGCCCGGAAGGTGACGGCGGAGGCGGCGGCCATGGAGGCAGCCCTCGGGGTGCCCGTGGAACTGTACGACGAGAGGTTCACGACGGTGGCCGCCTCTCGGTCGCTGGCCGGCGCGGGCGTTCGGTCCCGCGCCCGGCGGCGGGTGATCGACGAGGCGGCCGCCACCGTCCTACTTCAGAGCTGGCTCGACGGGCGGCCCGGGCAGAGCGCCCCCGCCCCAAGTGGGCCAGGATCGGAGCAGCCATGAGCATCCTCGCCCCCTACGACATCGACGACGACGACGCCGGCTTCCGCGACGGCCGGGGTTGGCACTGGATCATCATCGGCGGTTTCGTCGCCGTGCTCCTGGTGCTGGCGGCCGGCGGGATCTGGCTCAAGAACCAGGTGAACCCCCCCGGCGAACCGGGGGAGGAGGTGCGCATCCGGGTCGAGGAGGGGATGTCGGTGGCCGAGATCGGCCGCCTGCTCGAGCAGGAGGGCGTGATCAAGAGCGCCACCATCTGGCGCTACTACGTCCGCCTCAACGGCTCCGACAACGTCGAGGCGGGCGAGTTCACGCTCCGCAAGAACGAGAGCATGGGCAACGTCGTCACCGTCCTCGCCGGCGGGGCGGTGTCGACCCGCGAACAGATCGCCCTCACCATCCCCGAGGGCCTGACGCTGGAGAAGGTGGCCGAGAGGGTGGGCGAGCTGCCGGGCCGGTCGTCCTCCCGCTTCCTCGAGCTGGCCCGCACCGGCGCCGTCCGCTCGCAGTACCAGCCCGCCGGCAACAACAACCTCGAAGGCCTCATCCTCCCCGAGACCTACTTCTTCGAGGAGGACGCCGACGAGGCCACCATCCTGCGCCGGCTGGTGGAGAGCTTCGACCGCACCGCCACCGAGCTGGGCATGGCCAACGCCGCCAACCGCCTCGGCGTCACGCCTTACGAGGCAGTGGTCATCGCCTCCATGGTGGAGCGGGAGGCCAAGGTCCACGAGGACCGGGGGCCGATCGCCCGGGTGATCTACAACCGGCTCGAGCGGGGGATGCGCCTGCAGATCGACGCCACCGTGCTCTACGCCCTGGGCGTGGACAAGAACTTCGTGAGCTTCGCCGACCGCGAGGTCAACTCGCCCTACAACACCTACCAGATCGACCGCCTGCCGCCCGGCCCCATCGCCAGCCCAGGCCGGGCCGCCCTGGAGGCGACGCTCTCCCCGCCGCCGGGCCCGTGGATCTTCTACGTGCTGTACGAGGAGAACGGCAAGCACGCCTTCTCCACCACCCTGGACGAGTTCAACCGCCACGTGGCCGAGGCGACCCGCCGGGGGCTGGTCGGGTGACGGCCCGCTGACCGAGCCCCACCGGTGGCGGCCCGGGGCCGCCACCCGCCTGGCCGCCGTGATCGGCCACCCCGTCGGCCACTCGCTGTCGCCGGTGATGCACAACGCTGCCTTCCGGTCGCTGGGGCTCGACTGGGTCTACCTCGCCTTCGACGTGGCCCCCGGCGATGCGGCGGCGGCGCTGGCGGGGATGCGGGCCCTGGGCATCGAGGGGCTGTCGGTGACCATCCCCCACAAGGAGGCCATGGCCCAGGCGGTCGACGTGCTGTCGCCCCTGGCCGAGACGCTGGGGGCGGTCAACACCGTGATCCGCGACCCGGCCGGCCGCCTGCGGGGCGAGAACACCGACGGGGCCGGCTTCCTGCGCTCGCTGCGGGAGGACGAGGGCTTCGACCCCGGCGGCCGCCGCTGCCTGGTGTTGGGGG
>DATLGZ010000008.1:0-2039 GCA_035540235.1 Acidimicrobiales bacterium
CCGTCACGCCGCCCACCCTGACGCTCTCGCTCGGCGGGCACCCCCGGCCCCTGCTGGTCCCCGCCGCCGGCGGGGTGCGGCCCGTGGGCCGCCCCGGCAGCCTCCTCGGCGCCTTGGCCGCTCCCGACCTGTACGACGAGACGGTCGGCCTCGGCCCGGGCGACGCTCTGGTGGTGTTCACCGACGGTTGCGTGGGCGACGACCCCGCCGGCGCCGAGCGCCGGCTGGGCGCCGCACTCGAAGAGGAGGCGGGCGCCGGCGCCGGCCGCCTGGCCGAGGCCGTCGAGGCGGCCGCCCTGGCCGCCGTCGACCACACCGACGACCTCACCGTCCTGAGCTGCCGGCGCCTGTAGCCGGGGCGGCCGTCAGGCCCGCATCGTGGTGTCGTTGCGCGCGCCCCTCCGGAAGATCAACACGATCCCGCCCGCGGCCACGACCGCGGCGGCCACCGGCAGCACCCACCCGGGCAGGCCGGTCTCCCCCGCCGGATCGTCGGAGGGGCCCGCCTCGGCCTCGGGCGGCCGTTGCTGGCCCGGACCGGGGAGGGTCGTGCCCGCCTGGGCCCACGCCGCCGTCCCGGGTACCAGGACGGCGGCGGCCGCCAACAGGATCGCTGCGAGGAACCGTCGCATGCCCGCGGGCTACCCGGCGGTTCCGGAGGACAAACCCGGGGCGGCCGCTCCTCCCGCCCGCTCGCCGTTCCGGGTCAGATCACCCGGACGTTCTGCGCCTCCTCGCCCTTGCGCCCCGGCGCCACGTCGAACTCGACCCGCTGGCCCTGCTCGAGGGTGCGGTAGCCCGAGCCCTGGATGTTCGAGAAGTGGACGAATACGTCCTCGCCCTGCTCGCGCGAGATGAAGCCGTAACCCTTCTCGGCGTTGAAAAACTTCACAGTTCCTGTTGCCACTCTCTTCTCTCTTCTTCGGTACCGCGAGCAACTCCCAATGACCGCTCGACCGGCGCCCGCAAGTTTACGGGCCGAGCCCGCCGGGGGCTACGGCTGTGGGAACGATTTCCGGCGGATCGGCACCGGCCGCTGCGGGCGGCGGATGCCCTGTGCCAACCAAGCGGCATGGGAGGGGCGGCGGCGGGGTAGGACGGCGATAGGGGTGCCGGGAAGGCTGGTCGGCGAACCGTTCGTCGCGAGGTGATCTGACCCATGAACCGCCACCACCGCCCGTGAGCACCGCCTACGCATCCGCCGCCCTCTCCCCGCTCACCGAGGTCGACGGCTACCCGCCGCTCGAAGACCTGGCCCTCGTGGGCGACGGCACCACCGCCGCCCTCGTCGCCCGCGACGGCGCGGTGGTGTGGCTCTGCCTGCCCCACTTCGACAGCGAGCCGCTGTTCTGCTCGCTGCTCGACGCCCGCCGGGGCGGGTCGTTCCGCATAGCCCCCGACGAGGTCGTCGAGGCCCGCCAGCGCTACGAGCCCGACAGCGGGGTGGTGGCCACCGAGCTGCGCTCCCCCACCGGGCTGGTGAGGGTCACCGACTGCCTGACCCTGCGCGCCGGCGCCGACCTGACCGAGGACACGCCGGCCGGCCGGGGGGAGCTGCTGCGCTCGGTGGTGGCGCTCGAGGGCTCCGTCCGCCTGCGGGTCAGCCTCGACCCCTGGGGAGGCGGGGGGGCCGAGCGCTGTGGCGGCGGCCTCCGCATCCGCCCCCGCCGGCGGCCCGACCTCGACCTCCGCCTGCTGTCCACCGTCGGGCTCGACAGCCTGCCCGCCACCGTGGAGCTGGCCGCCGGCGACCAGGCCCACTTCGTCCTCCGCTGGGCGCCAGGCGGGCGCGACCGCGCCCTCGCCCCGCCCGCCCTCCTCCAGGCCACCCTCGACGGGTGGCGGCGGTGGATGCGCCACCTGCGCTACGACGGGCCCCAGGCCCCCGTCGTCCGGCGGTCGGTGGTGACCCTCAAGATGCTCGACTACATGGAGACGGGCGCCCTGGTCGCCGCCCCCACCTCGTCGCTGCCCGAGGCCATCGGCGGCGTGCGCAACTGGGACTACCGCTACGCGTGGGTGCGCGACGCCGCCTTCTC
>DATLGZ010000009.1:0-6765 GCA_035540235.1 Acidimicrobiales bacterium
ACCGAGGCCCCTGCCACCACCACCACCGTGGCCCCGGTGCAGCGCGACGTGATCTGCGCCCCGCCCGGCGCCACCGGCGTCTTCAGCGACGGCACCCCGGCGGTGTGCGCCCCCGACACCCTCGGCTTCAACCGCTGGCGAGCGGCCTAGAGCCTCGCCATTCGTCCGCTCCGCTCACTCCACCATTCGGGCGAACAGGCGTGCATCGGCTACCTCGGGGCCGGGCCGCTACGCGAGCCCGGCCGGGCGCCATTGCCCGGCCGGGTCTCGACGATACGAGCGCCTAGTTGTCGATCGGGTTTGGGCAAGCGCCTACTTGGCCGACTCGACCTTGGTGTCGGCGGTGGTGGCCGTGCGGGCGGGAGCGGGGCCGGCGGCCCGCTTCGCCCCCCGGCTGGCGGTGAAGCTCACCCCCAGCAGGATGAGGCCGACCAGCGCCAGCCCGCCCAGGGCGGCCAGGGCGATGCGGGCGGCGTTGGATCCGCCGCTGCCGATGGCGCTGAACTGGACGATGCCGGCGAACAGGTCCTGGCCGTCGCCCACCAGGATGCTGTTGCGGGTGTCGTCCCACACCAACGTGGCCATGCGGTCGGTCGAGCCGATGCCGACCGGCGTGCGCATGTCGTAGCCGTTGCTCCAGATGCCGATGCGGCGGTCGATGGACCGGTCGGTCACCCGCTCGTTGCGGGAGAAGGTGGCCCCGCCGTCGGTGGAGTAGGCGTAGTACACGTCGTTGGTGAAGCCACCGATGTCGTCCCGGAAGTCCCACCAGGCCACGTCGACGCGACCGTTGGGGGCCACGCTCACGCTGGGCCCGACCTGGAGGTGGCCGCCGGCGGGCTGGAGGTTGTCAGGGTCGTCGTCGTTGATGCGCATGGCCTCGCTCCACGTCGCCCCCCGATCGGTCGACCGCTTGTAGTAGATGTCCCGGTCGGACTGGCCCGCCTGCGGGCCGATCTTGTCCTCGTAGACCACGTGCAGCGTGCCCTGGGCGCCCGGCCCGGGGCCCCAGGTGGCGGACATGCCCCCGTAATACCGGCTGGGCGGGTTGACCTCCGACGCGGTGAACGTCTGGCCCCGGTCGCTGGAGCGGACGGCGACGATGGTGTTGGACCCTTCCTGGGGCGCAGGCGTGACGGTGGTGGCGCCGGTGAAGATGCCATAGACGTTGCCGTCGTTGTCGACCGCCAGGAAGGGGTTGCCGCCGCCCCACTTGTCCGGCTCCGGCTTGGTGCGGGCCCATGCGTCGGCGATCAGGATCGGCTCGCTGAAGGTGCGGCCGGCGTCGGTGGACACGGCCATGGCGGGCTGGCTGACCACGCCGCTCACGCCCGGGGCGGCACGGCGGTTCCAGCCGACGTACACGATGTCCTGGTTGCCCGTCTTGGTGTCCACCGCCAGCCCGGTGACGGGCCGGTTGTTCTCGGCCTGGGCCACGTCGGTGGCGCCGCGAGTGGAGCGCACCACGGTGGTGTCCCAGTTCTCCCCGAAGTCGTCGGAGCGGGCGAGCAGGACGCTGATGTTGCCGTAGACCCCGCCGTGGGCGTCGGCCGGCGTCAGGTCGCTGTTGTCGTAGCCGCTGAGGGCGTAGTAGATGGTGCCCTCCCGGCCGATGGCCACCTGCACCTGCAGGTTGATGCCCGAGGTGTGGGCGCAGAACGGGTACGACGACGGCGACGGCGTCGAGTCGAGGATGCGCCAGTTGCGCCCTCCGTCGGAGGTGACCATGAGCCGGCACACCTTGGTCCGGTACTCGGGCGTGGCCGCCACCATCCGCATGGGGTTCCTCGGGTCGACGGCCACGTGGGGCGCCGAGTACGTGCGGGTGGGGGACAGGTCGTCACCGGTGGCGTTGAAGGCCTTGGTGATCCGCGCCGGCTCGTCGGCCGCCAGGGCGCTTCCCTGGGCGGCGATGGCGCCGGCCATGGCCAGGGCGATGCCGGCCCGCACCGCCCGCTTGCCCGGCCGCGTCACCGGGTCACCGCCTGGGCGGTGTCGCGGCGGCGGCCGACCACGACGGCGGCCGCGCCGGCCAGGAACATGGCGATGCCGGCGGCGCCGAGGCCGATGAGCAGCAACGTGGTGCCGCTGACCGCCTCGTTCTCGATCAGGTCGGCCGGTCGCTCCTGCAGCGGGTTGAGCTCCTGGCCCACCACCGGGGCGGCGCCGGAGGCGTCGGTGATCTGGATCACGGTCTGGACGGGGACGCCGCGGATGTGGCTCTCGTTGGGCTCCAGCTGCTGGGTGACCCAGAGGTGGTTGATGCCGGGCTTGGCGTCCTCGGGGATGGTGATCGTGCCCGGGCCCCACATGGCGAAGGCGCCGTCCCGGGTGGGGAACTCGCCCAGCACGGGCCCGTTGACGCTGCCCCAGCGGACCTGCACGGGGTTGGTCAGCCCGTAGCCTCGGGGCCCGAACACCGTGACCTCGTCGCCCGGCTTGGCCGTGCTCGGGGTCACCTGCATCTGGGCGACGTGGGGTGCGAAGGCGGGGGTGGCGGTGGCCAGCAGGCCCAGCCCCCCCGCCAGCGTCGCCGCCAAGGCACGGCGAACCATCCGTCTGGCTTGCACTGGTAGGTCTCCTCGTTGCTAGTCGGGCGCGCCAGCCCGATGAGGGGAAGCGCCCGGTGGATCTTTCGCTTATCTTCCGTCTGGGCGGCGACCTGTCTCAATAGGTGCGTTATGCATCTAGCTACCTCGGGGGCTGCGCCCCCGCCGCACGGCTGCGCCGTGCTCCCCCATCCCCGCCCGGCTCGCTGGCGCTCGCGCGGTCGGGCGGCGCTTGCGCCTAGCGACCTCAACAGCTTGTCGGCTAGCGCGCTGACGGGCGGTCGAGATGGGCCAGCTCCCGCTCGACGTCGTCCCAGAGCAGCACATCGCGGGGCTGCTTCTCCTCGCGGGCGTACCAGCGGAAGAAGATCACGGTGATCACGACCCAGAGGAACGAGCCCGCCCCGATCTTCATGATCAGCCCCGCGACCTGCTGGTCGGTGATGGCGGAGATGCCCCAGATGCGGGGGAAGGTGCCGTAGACGGGGTAGAGCAGCCCGTGCCCGAAGGTCAGGAACGACGCCGGGACGGTGGGGATGATCGTCTGGAGGAAGAGGTAGATCATCTGCAGCAACGGCGGGAGGCGGGGGATCTCCCGCAGGGGGCTCACAATCGGCATCCACATGATGAGCGCCGACGTGAGCAGGATGGCGTGGGCGAGGAAGTGGAGGGCGTGGAACTCGACGGTGCCCAGCACCACCAGGGGCCAGTGGCTGAGGACGAGGATGAGGTTGGCCTGGATCAGGTTGGGCACGGGCCGGGCGACCGCCCGCACGATGGGCAGCGCCCTCCCCCGCGACAGCACCCTGCGGGCCAGCCACGCCGGTGTGCCCAGCAGCAGCAGCGGGGCCGCGATCAGCGTCATCAGCAGGTGCTGGACCATGTGGACGCTGTAGAGGTACCGCTCGGCCAGGTCGTGGACAGGCCAGGTGGAGGCGATCCACAGCGTCAGCACCCCGGCGCTGAACTGGGCGACCTTGCGGCGGGAGGCAGCCGGCTTGCCGGTGCGGGCCGACTCGTGGCGCAGGGCCAGCAGGTACCCGCCCAGCAGGAGGGTGACCAGCACCAGTACGTCGGGGTGGAAGTGCCACGAGGGGAAGGGCACCCCGGCGTCGGCGGTCATGGCGGCCTCAGCCGTCCCTCACCGCGTCCACACCCCGAACGTGGTCAGGACGATCAGGTAGACGAACGTCGCGAGCAGGAGGCCGGCGACGAAGAAGCGGCGGAACAGGCGGCTGTCGAAGCGCAGGTGCATGAACCACAGCACCACCAGCACGAACTTGGCCAGCGACAGGATGATCAGGCTCGGAACGACGAGGCCGCCCAGAGCATCCTCCACGTAGTAGAGCACCACCTCGACCGCGGTGATGACGGCCAGGATGATGGCGATCTTGATGTACTCCCGGTCGCTCGGGTGGTGGTGCTCGGTGCCACCCTCCTCGGGGGTGGTCTTGACGACCGGGCCCGGTTCGGTGCTGGTGCCGGAGGTGTGGCTCTCGCTCATGGGATCAGGTAGATGAGGGTGAAGATCACGATCCAGACGATGTCGACGAAGTGCCAGTACAGGCCGACCAGCTCCACCGTCTCGGCCCGCTCGGTGGGCAGCCGGCCCTTGAGCGACAGCACGTAGAGCGACAGCAGCATGAGGAGGCCCAGGGTGACGTGGGCTCCGTGGAAGCCGGTGAGCACGTAGAAGCTGCTCCCGAACAGGTTGGTGCTGATGGTGAGGCCTTCGCGGATGAAGACCGTGAACTCGTACACCTGGCCGGCCACGAAGGTGGCGCCCAGCAGGGCGGTGGTGAGCACCCAGATCCGCATCCGCCGGTGGTCGCCCCGCTGGATGGCGGCCAGCGAGAGCACCATGGTGAGCGAGCTCATCAGCAGCACGAACGTGCTGACCGAGGTGAAGGGGATGTCGTAGACGTCCTCGGGGGTGATGGTGTTGCCCGGGCTCTGGCCCTTGTAGAGCAGGTAGACCGAGATGAGCGCCCCGAACAGCAGGCACTCCGAGCCCAGGAAGGCCCACATCGCCACCTTCTCGTTGGAGAGCCCGGTGGAGGTGGGCGGGTGGCCGGGCTCGACCTCGTGGTGGCTGCCCTGGGCGTCGGTGGGAGCGGAGATGGTGGCCATGGCGCCCTACCCCCCCGCGCCGGGGGCGCTGCCCGACGAGACGGGCTGGAGGTCGGTGGACGTGGACGGCTGGGGCTCGGGCTCCTCCGGCGCAGTGGCCGGCTCCATGGCCCAGGCGTAGAGGCTGCCGACCACCCACACACCTCCCAGGACGGAAGCCACGAGGAAGTGGTACATGATCCCGTAGCAGACCACAGCCAGGCCGATGGAGGCCACCAGCGGCCAGTACGAGGGCGACGGCAGGTGGATGTGCTCCCCGTGGTCGTCGTGGCCCCCGTGCTCGTCGTGGTGGGCGCCCTCGCCCTCGGCCCGGCCGCCGGGCTCGTGTGCCTCGGCGGTGGCGTCGGCACCGCCGCCGGCGGCCTCCGCCCTGCCCTCGGCCGTGTCGGCCGCCTCCGTCACCACGCTCCCCTGCGCTCCGGTGGCGGCCTCGATGGCCCGGCCCACGGCCGCCTTCTCCTCCGACTCCGGCCGGGAGCGGCGCACGGGCCGGCCCTCCTCGTCCTCCTCGTACTTGCGGTGCCACAGGTCGTCGCGCGCCGTGACCAGGGGGATCTCGGCGAAGTTGTACTCGGGCGGCGGTGACGGGATCGACCACTCGAGGGTGCGGGCGTCCCACGGGTCGTCGCCCACATGGGGGTTGCGCCGGGTCTTCCAGACGTTCCACATGAACATCAGCACCGAGACGGCGATCAGGAACGAGCCGACGGTGGCCACCATGTTCCAGAAGTCCCAGCCCATGTTCTCGGGGTAGGTGTAGATGCGCCGGGGCATGCCCTGGAGGCCGAGGATGTGGAAGGGCCCGAAGGTCATGTTGAACCCGATCAGCATCACCCAGAACTGCCACTTGCCCAGGCGCTCGCTGAGCATGCGCCCGGTGAACTTCGGCCACCAGTAGTAGATGCCGCCGAAGAGGCCGAACATCGACCCGCCGAAGAGCACGTAGTGGAAGTGGGCGACGATGTAGTAGGTGTCGGTCTGCTGGGTGTCGTGGGGGACGATGGAGTGGGTGACCCCCGACAGGCCGCCGATGGTGAACATGGTGACGAACCCGACGGCGAACAGGAAGGGCGCGGTGATGCGGATCTTCCCCTTCCACATGGTCGCGAGCCAGTTGAAGATCTTCACCCCCGTGGGCACGGCGATGAACATCGTCGAGGCGGCGAAGGCGGACGTGGCCACCGGGCCGAGGCCGGCCACGAACATGTGGTGGGCCCACACGCCCCAGCCGATGAACCCGATGGCGATGCCCGAGATGACCATTACCTGGTAGCCGAAGAGCGGCTTGCGGGAGAAGGTGGGCAGGATCTCGGAGACGACGCCCATGGCCGGCAGGATGAGGATGTACACCTCGGGATGGCCGAACAGCCAGAACAGATGCTGCCAGAGGAGGGGGTCGGCCCCCTCCTGGGCGTTGAAGAAGTTGGCCCCGAACAGCCGGTCGAACATGAGCAGGAACAGGGCCACGGTGATGACCGGGAGGGCGAACAGCAGGAGGAATTGGGCGATCAGCGCCATCCACACGAAGATGGGCATCCGGAACAGGCTCATGCCGGGGGCCCGCATGTTGATGACGGTGACGATCAGGTTGATGGCGCCGGTCAGCGAGGCGATGCCGAGGATCTGCAGCCCGAAGATCCAGAAGTCGATGTTGTGGCCGGGCATGTCCCGGGTGAGGGGGGCGTAGCCGAACCAGCCCCCGTTGGGCGCTCCGCCGAGCATGAAGCTGGAGTACATGAACAGGCCGCCGACCAGGAAGACCCAGAAGCCGAAGGCGTTGAGACGGGGGAAGGCGACGTCACGGGCCCCGATCATGAGCGGCAGCAGGTAGTTGGCCAGCCCGGCCGACAGGGGCATGACGACGAGGAAGATCATCGTCGTGCCGTGCATGGTGAAGACCTGGTTGTAGGCGTCGGCCGACAGGAAGGTGCTGTCGGGCGACCCGAGCTGGATCCGGAGGAGCAGGGCCTCGATCCCTCCGAGGAGGAAGAAGATGAAGGCCGTGACCGAGTACATGATCCCGATCTTCTTGTGGTCGACCGTGGTCATCCATCCCCAGACCCCGGTGGGGTTGGTGGGGCGGCGC
>DATLGZ010000010.1:0-3952 GCA_035540235.1 Acidimicrobiales bacterium
TTCTTGAACAGCTCGCTGTCGGCGTCCTTGAGAACCATGCGGGCCCGCATGAGGCTGAACGTCGTGGCGCCGATCCCCTCGAAGTCGTCGTCCACGCCCATGGCCGCCTTCCAGTCGGCGTCGACGCGGGTGCGGCGGCTCGTCTCGGCGTCGGAAGTCTTGTCGTGGGTGGCGCACAGCATGGCCCGCACCATCACCGAGGGCGGGATCGAGGGGCGGCCCTTGCCGGCGGCGTAGAGGTGGGCGAAGTCGTCGTCGCAGACGATCTCGTGGCCGTGGTCGGCGAGGCGCTCGTAGAACGACCCCTTCGTCACCAGGTGCCGTCGCACCACCCGAGTCTCAAGGAGGGAGCCTTGCGGTTCAACCCGACCGAGCACACCGACCTCCGGGGAAGTGGAGAACTACGTCGATGTAATTCTTCCACGCCCCGCTCGCGATCGCGAGCACCGCACTCGACTTTCTGCTCGCTCACCTAGCCCCCCGCCGGCCCCGCCGCCCCGGCGCGAGCCTCGGCCAGCTGGTCCCTCACCTGCCGCTTGAGGCGGGCGAGGATGGCCCCCATCCCCCGCAGGCGGAGGGTGGAGATGGCCTCCCCCAGGCCCATCTTCAAGTAGAAGTCGTTGGGGGTGGCCAGCACGTCGTCGGCCTTGGCCCCGTCGAGGCCGCTGTGGAGGATGCCGGCGAAGCCCCGGGTGGTGGGCGACTCGGCGGGCACGTCGAAGTGGAGGCGCACCGTCTCGTCGTGGCCCACCTCGGTGGCGAGGAAGAACGGCGTCTGGCACTCGGGCACCTGCTCCATGCGGTCGCGGTGCTCGACGTACTCCTCGGGAAGGGGCGGCACCTTGCGGGAGTACTCCAGCAGAGCCTGGACCCGAAGTTCCTTGGGGGCGGAGGCGAAGAGGTCGACGATGCGCTGCAGCGGCGGGGCGGTGGCCATGGCGACGATGTTAGCGCCGGCGGACCGAATTCCGATCTGCGAGGTCGGCTTTTCGGAACTAGGCTGACCGTACTCACACGTGACAGAGGGAGACAGGATGCCCGTACCGCAAGACCCGGCACCCGAGCTTCAGCAGTACGCCCATCCCGAGCGGCTCGTGACCACCCAGTGGCTCGCCGACAACCTCGACAACCCCGACATCGTCGTGGTGGAGTCCGATGAGGACGTGCTCCTCTACGACACCGGCCACATCCCCGGGGCGATCAAGGTCGACTGGCACCTCGACCTCAACGACCCGGTCACCCGCGACTACGTAGACGGCGAGGGGTTCTCCCGGCTCTGCTCCAAGAACGGGATCCGCCGCGACTCGACGGTCGTGTTCTACGGCGACAACTTCAACTGGTGGGCGGCCTACGCCCTGTGGGTGTTCACCCTGTTCGGCCACGACGACGTGCGGCTGCTCAACGGCGGTCGCATGAAGTGGATCGCCGAGGGGCGGGAGCTGACCACCGACGTGGTGAAGCGGGAGCCCACCGACTACCCGGTGGTGGAGCGCGACGACGCCCCCATCCGGGCCTTCCGCGACGAGGTCAAGGCCCACATCGGCCAGCCCATGGTCGACGTGCGCTCGCCCGGTGAGTACTCCGGCGAGCTGCTGCACATGCCCGACTACCCCCAGGAGGGGGCGCTGCGGGGCGGCCACATCCCGGGGGCCAAGTCCAAGCCGTGGAAGAACGCGGCCAACGACGACGGCACGTTCAAGGGGGCCGACGCCCTGCGGGCCATCTACGGCGAGGAGCTGGGCCTGCAGACCGACGACGACGTAGTCGTCTACTGCCGCATCGGCGAGCGCTCCAGCCACACGTGGTTCGTTCTCACCCACCTGCTCGGCTACGGCAAGGTCCGCAACTACGACGGTTCGTGGACGGAGTGGGGCAACCTGGTGGGCGCGCCCATCGAGAAGAGCTTCTCGCCCGCGTAGCACACCCCGACCCCCTCGCCAACTGGTCACCGTTCGCGTCGCCAGGGCGCCCTCACGGTGACCAGGACGCGGGGTTGAGCATGATCGGGGTCAGGCCGGGGTAGGCCGGTGGGCGGTGGGCGAGTCGGGCACCAGCACCGCTCCGCCGGACGTCCCGGTCCGGCGGCTGCGGCGCGCTCGGCTGGGGAGGCGGGTGTTCTTCGTGCTGGTGTGCGGGGTGCTGGCGGCCGGCGCCTTCGGGCTGCTGGGCGTCTCCTCCGCCCACCGGGAGGCCGCCGGCGGCGGCTACCGGCTGACCGTCACCTACGACGAGCGCACCCGGCCGGGGCTGGCCACGTCCCTCCAGGTCGAGGTGAGCCGCCCCGGTGGGTTCACCGAGGCAGTGGCGTTGTCGGTCACGTCGGCCTACTTCGACAGCTTGGACTTCCATGGCCTGGACCCCCAACCGCTGGGCGCCACATCGACGGCCGAGGATCTCATCCTCTACTTCGAGCCGCCCCGGCGGGGAGAGACGCTGGTGGTCGGCTTCGACGCCCGCATCCAGCCCAACGTCCAGTTGCGGCGGGCCAGGGCCACCGTGTCGGTGCTGGACGGCCAGTTTGAGCCGGTGGCCTCCGTGCCCATCGAGACGCTGGTGCTGCCCTGATGGACCTCATTCTCAGGGCCACCGTCCTCTACTTCTTCCTGTGGGCGGTGGCGCGGGGGGTGGGCAAGCGGGAGCTGAGCCAGATGACCGCCTTCGAGCTCATCCTGCTGGTGGTGATGGGCGACCTCATCCAGCAGGGCGTGACCCAGGAGGACATGTCGATCACCGGCGCCTTCCTCGTCATCAGCACCCTCACGTTCTGGATCGTCGTCATGGCCTACGTGTCGTGGCGGTTCAGGCGCAGCCGCTCCGTGGTCGAGGGCCTGCCCGTGGTGATCGTGCGGGACGGCGAGCCCGTCGAGCAGGCCATGCGGCTGGAGCGGGTGACGTTGGAGGAGCTGCACGAGGGCGCTCGCAACCAGGGCGTCGACGACCTCCGGCGGGTGAAGCTCGGCGTCTTGGAGCCCGACGGGCGGTTCTCCTTCCTCACCACCGGGGAGGCCAACCAGCCGGGCGACGACGACAAGCCAGCGGTGTGAGATGGGGTGTTCCCACGGGGCGGCCCGGCGCGTACACTTGAGGTCGCCGTGTACGAGATGTCGATCGAGGTACTGGACGGGCAGTACTCCGCCAGCCTCTGGGCCGAGGCGCACGGCGACAGCCTGATCCAGGCCGCCATCCTCCACGGGGCGGTCGATTGGGGCCTGCACCACCTGCGGTGGGGCGTGGTCCTGGAGTTCAGCTTCACCGGCGAGCACGAGTGGGAGCGGTTCCGGGCCGACGCCGCCGTCGATGCCGCTCTCGACGCCGTGCCCAACCCCGACGGGCTGCTGATCTACCGGGGCCGGGGCGGCAGCTCGACGCCGCGCGAGCCCCGGCGACCCCGCCCGCTGGCGGGGGCGGGGGCGGCCGCCCTGCCACTGCCCTTCGACGACTGGCTGCTCGTGGAGCCCCCCGCGCCGCCTACCCGGATCCCCGCCCTGCGCTGAAGGCGGCGGCGCCGAAGGCGCACAGGCCGGCCACCAGCAGGGGCAGGCCGATGGTGAAGATGCCGAGCACGCCCACGCCCACCAGCAGCAGGGCGGCCACCGACAGCAGGGCGGTGCGGCGGGCGCCGTAGGGGAGGAGGGCCCCCACCGCGGCGGAGACGGCCGCCACCGTGAGGATGGCGGCGAACAGCCCCACCCCCGCCCACGGGTTGTCCCCCTCGGAGGCGGCGATCACCAGGTAGACCACGAGCATCACCGCGGCGACCACCGCCGCCGCGATGGCGGCGATCGACGGGCGCTCACCCACGGGGCGCCGCCACGGTGAAGACGGCGCCGGCCACGGCCAGTCCCACCACGGTGGGCAGGGCCCAGATGGCGGGCTGGCGCTCGCCCGCGACCACGTAGGTCGCGGCCCACGCCGTCGCCGCCGCCCCCAGCCCGGCGGCCAGGCCCCAGCC
>DATLGZ010000011.1:0-5433 GCA_035540235.1 Acidimicrobiales bacterium
GGGCCGCCCGGCTTGTTGGGGTCGTCGCCCCCCTTCTTCCGCTTCGGAGCGTCCGGCTTGGGAGGGCGCTTGCGGGTGTTCTGGGCCATGAACTCGGCCTCCTTCGAGCAGGCTACGGACGAAGCAGTCGACCGTGGCGCAGGAACTGGTGTACGACGCGATCGGACTTCGTTCCGCCGGCCAGAAGCGGCCGCCTGCCGGCGAACAGCAAGAGTTTACAACGCCGGTCCACCCCGAGGGTATGGGGTGAAACCCTGAGAGCGGCCCTTACGCCGCCGCGTTACGGGGCAACGGGGCTTGCCCCGAAGACTCGGAGAGCAAGCTCTGCTCGCGACCCGAGAGTTGCTACGGCTCGTAGCGGTCGGCGCAGCCCTGGGCGATGGGGTTCTGGCCGGGGAAGGCGCCGTCGCCCGCCACCACCAGCACCGTGCCGTCGCCGAGGAGGGCGGCGGACTGCTCGCTGCGGGGGCAGTCCATATCGCCCGCCGAGCGCCACTCCTGGGTGTTGGGGTCGTAGACCTCACCCGTGCGCAGCGACCGGCGCTGGCCCCGCTGGGCCGACTCGCCGCCGGCCACCAACACCCGGCCGTCGTTGAGGAGGGTGGCGGTGTGGCCGGTGCGGTGGAGGTTGAGGGGCGAGACCTGGGTCCACCGGCCCGCCCGCGAGTCGAACAGCTCGGCCGTGCTGATGGAGATGTCGGCGTTGTCGCCGCCGGCGCCGCCCATGATCAGCACCGACGACCGGTCGGACAGCAGGACGGCGGCGTGGTTGGTGCGGGCCTCGCTGATGTTGGACGTGCTGACGAAGCCGTCGACCGCCGGGTCGTACAGCTCCACCGTGTTGAGCGCCCGCAGCCGGCCCCCGTCGGAGGGGCCCTGGCCGCCGACCATGAGCACCTTGCCGTCGGTCAGGGCGGTGGCGGTGTGCTCGAAGCGGGCGGTGCGCATGGGTGAGGTCTCGCGCCACTGGTTGGTGGCCGGGTCGAACACCTCGGCGGTGGCATCGGGCCGGATGGTCTGGCCACCGCTGGCCCCCGAGGGGCCGCGGGAGCTGCCGCCGGCGACGAGCACGCGCCCGTCGGCCAGGACCGACATGGAGTGGCCCAGGCGGCCGATGCTCATGGGCGGCGCCGACGTCCACGTGGCCGAGGCGGGGTCGAAGATCTCGGCCGAGGCCATGGGCTCGCCGTCGGCGTCGCGCCCGCCCGCCACCATCACCCGGCCGTCGTTGAGCAGCACACCGGTGTGGCCCCGCCGGGCCTCTCGCAGGCCGCCGGTGGGTGCCCACTGGCCGGTGTTGGGGTCGAAGATCTCCGCCGCGTCGAGGGGGATGGCGCCCACGCCGCCCCCTGCCACCAGCACCTTGCCGTCGCGCAGGACGATGGCGGTGGTGGTGCCCCGGATGGTGGCCAGGTCGGGGGCCTGGCGCCAGCTGCCGACCGGGGGCAGGGAGGCCTGCGTCTGCTCGCCGCCGTCGTCGCCCGACGAGGCGACCAGCACGCCGATGAGGATGACGATCAGCAGCGCCCCGCCGATGCCCAGGTAGAGCGGGGTCCGCGACGGCCGCATCATGGCCATCGCCTTCTCGCTGATGGCGGCGGGGGCGGCGTCGTCCTCGCACTTCAGCCCCACCTCGGTGCGGACCGCGCACTTGGGGCAGATCGGCTTGCCGCAGTCGACGCAGGTGAGGCGGGTGAGCTCGCCGTGGCGCTCGCACTTCAGCGCCTGTGTCGCCATGTCAGCCCTTTCCGTGGCGCGGGTTGACGTTCGCCGGAACGACTCCGCGCCCCTCATAACTCCGGCGTGGCCACCTGCCGCGAAGTCTAGACGGGTTGCCGGCGAACCGCTTCGCGGGATGTGCCGGGGGGAGCGGTCAGGCGACGGGGTCGGCGGCGGCGGCGAGGCCGGCTTCGGGGACGTTGATGGCGTAGCGGGTGCGGGCCCGGCGCAGGCGGAGCCCGTCCCAGTGGCCGAACTCGTTCTCGGGGACCCAGTCGTTGGCCCAGTAACCGGGGTACTTGTCGCGGAGATCACGGGCGTTGGGGGAGCCGAGCAGCCGCTCCACGCCCTCCCGGTCCCGCCACACGCTCATCAGGTAGACGTCGCCGGGCCGGGAGACGCCGACCACGCAGCGCAGCATGGCGTCGTCGCCCTCGCACTCCTTCTGCAGGGCCTTGAGGTCGCGCCAGGCCTGCAAGGTCTTGAGCGGCTCGGTATGGACGTGGATGACCCCTCCACCCGCCCCGCCCACCTCAGCCCGCCGCCGGCGGGCGAACACGGTGGTGTCGTAGTTGACCTTGCCGTCGGCGCCCATGGCCTGCTTGAGCTTGGGCAGGTGCTCGAGGGCCTTCTCCAGCAGGGGGTCCCGCTTGCGGGCGCCGTTGCCCCCGGTGGTCTCCTCGGCGTCGTCGGGGTCGTCCCGGCCCATGTTGAGGCCCTTCCACGCGCCCGTCTCGTTGGGGCCGGGGCGCCAGCGCATGAGCCAGAACGACTGGAGCCACTTGGAGAACAGCCACATGATCTCGTCGTGGGCGCCCGAACGCATGAACTCCTGCATGTCATGGCGGGACTTCCACACGGTGATCGTCCAGAACTCGCTGGGGCTGGCCACGATGCTGGCCCACCGCACCACCTGGGTGTCCCGCCGCAGCTGCCGGCGCACCCGCAGTGACGCGATCATCATCTGCGGGAAGAACCATGGGCCCCGCAGCTTGGAACGGGTCGTGACGGTGAAGAGGTTCTCGTCCGAGTCGGACACCACCTCCAGACTACCCCGGCCCGGCCGCCACCAGTCGGTCGAGGGTGGCGACGTCGAGGACGCCGCCGCAGCCGGTGCCGGCCCGGTCGGCCAGCACCCGGGCGGGGCGGTCCGCCTCGCCGAAGCCGTCGAGCACCAGTCCGGCCCGGGACAGGTCGTGGTCGGCGGTGTAGCCGTTGACGACCACCGCTGTGGCCAGGCCCGCGCCGGCGGCGGCGCCCAGGCCCTCGGCCGAGTCCTCCACCGCCGCCACCGCCCCCGCCGGCAGCTTGAGGCGCTCCACGGCCAGCACGAACGCCTCAGGGTGGGGCTTGCGCTCGTCCACCTCGTCGCCGCACACCACCACCTCGAACGCCACCCCGGGCAGGAGCCGCTCCAGGAGCCGCTCCACCCAACCGCGGCTGCCGGTGGTGGCCACGCCCAGGCGGCACCCGGCGTCGGCCAGCTCGCCCAGCAGCCGCTTCACCCCCGGGCGGACGCCGACCTTGCCCTCCTCGACCAAGGCCGACATCAGCGCCGTCTTGCGCCGGTGGAGGGCGGGAGCAAGGCGGCCCCGCTCGTCCTCGGGCACTCCCTGGTCGGCGAGGTAGCCGTCGATGCGGCGCTGCCCGCCGGTGGTGCGCAGCAGCCGGCCGTACTCCTCGACCCCCCAGCGGTAAGGCAGCCCGAACTCTTCGAAGGCCAGGTTGAAGGCGACCCGGTGGCCGTCGCGCTCGCTGTCGACGAGCGTGCCGTCGACGTCGAAGACGACGGCCTCGAGGGCGCTCACTCCGCCGTGGGAGGGATGTCCCCGCCTCCGAAGAGGAGGTCCTCCTCGCCGCCGGCGGCCGCCACCCGCAGGTCGGCGAAGGCGGAGTCGATATCGGCGCCCCAGAGGTCCCAGGTGGTGTAGCGCAGGCCCACCAGCTGGACCCCCACGGCCGGGCCGTAGAGGGTCTCCTCGTCGAAGAGCTGGAGGTCCTCGGTGCGCATCACCGCCTCGACCACCTCCTTGGCCCGGGTGAGATGGCCGGGCATGTCGCGGTTGACGAGGAAGCTGCGGGGCCCGATGCGCAGGGCGGTGGCCACGTCCCGCTCCGCCATCAGCACCGGGCCCTCGGCGTGGAGCAACTCCGAGTAAGGCGGCACCTCGTTGCGGAGGAACGCCCGCACCACCTCGTCGTCCTCTCCGAGGGGGCCGTGAGGCTCGTAGAGGGGGGGCGACGGCCAGTCGGTCACTGGCGGTTGAGCCTACTGCGGCCGGTGGACGCGCCCGGTCCCGCCACTGCGGGCGGGACCGGAGGGTGAAAGCTGTGCAACTGCTGGGTTAGCGGGAGAGCCTCTCCGCCTCCTGGGCGGCCACCTGGAGGTTCTGGGCGATGTCCTGCAGGTTGCCGTTGATGCGGTCGGTGGCGGGGCCGATGACCGCGCACATTGTCTCCACCGCCCGCACACCGAAGGTGATGCGGGCCAGGCTGGCGCAGATGCTCTTGAGCTGGTTGCCGATGACGGTGAGGTAGATCGCCAGCACGATGACCAGGGCGGCGATCTCGATGATCGAGAGAACGAGCTGGATCGTCATCGCCTGCCTCCTGCCGCGTACTGCATGAGCTGGGCATGCTTGCGGACCTCGTCACGCAGCTCGCCGGTGAGCACTCCGGTCTGGTTGAGCATCCACGTGGTGGACGTGTTCTGGGCGACCCGGGTCGCTGTCTCCCACACCTCACGCACGTTGCGGTCGATGTCGCTCACGAACGTGTGAAGCAGGAACAGCAGCAGGATGACGGCGCCGATCACCACTGCACCGAGCCCGAGCGTCACCCACCAGAACTGCACGTGGTCTGACGCGACGTTGACTGCTGAAAGCACTACTGCCCCCCTCCGAGCATGGCACGCGCCTCCTGGGCGCTCTTGAGAATGGAACGGACGCCGCCGTTGATCTTGTCGACGTCCCACAACGGCAGAGTGTTGATGCGAGCCTCGTCGAGCGCAGACGTGATCTGGTCGGCCTGGACGCCGATGCGGCGGGCCAACGAGAGGATGATGGCGACGAGGACGACAACGATCGTGATCACGACTGCCGCAATCACGTAGCCCACGTACCAACCCGTGAGCGTGACACCTAGCATGCGATCCCCTTCCGACGAATCCGCGTCAGAATAGACACTTCGCACCTAGCTGGTCAACGGCCTGAGTTGACGCAGGGAACGCACCTGGCCACGCTCCGCACTTCCCGGGCGATACCCTGGCCACACGCATGGAGCCGGCCCTCTTCCCCGCCGGCGTTCGAGGTGATAGATGAGCGACACGAGCCGCTCGCCGGGCCCGGTTCCGGACGGTCCGGACCCCGTCCCGGCCGAGCCCACCACGGCCCCGTCCGCCGCCGAGGGCCCTGCTCTGGCCGGCACAGCCCCGGCCGGCACCGCCCCCGCGGGCAGGTCGGGCGAGACCCGATCCCCGGCCCCGTTCCCCGAAGCGACGGCCGGCGCGGCCGAAGCCCCCGGCACGGCGGAGGGGGAGGAGCCCGTCCCGGGCGACGAGGGCGGCGGGGCCGGCCCGACCACCGCCGGCGCGGTCGAGCCCTCCGGTCCGGCCGCGGCCGGCGGCGACGGCCCGGGCACCTACCAGGGACCGGACAGCGGCGACGCCGGCACGGTCGCCCCGCCGGTGGAGGCGGGGGACGAGGCGGGCCTACC
>DATLGZ010000012.1:0-2375 GCA_035540235.1 Acidimicrobiales bacterium
GGGGGGCCGGGGCGCCCCCGGCGACTTGGTCCACTGCTCGACCAGCCACCCCCGCTTGCGGGCGATGGTGGCCAGGCGGGGCTCGGCGTTGACCGCCACCGGGAAGCCGACCGCCTCCAGCATGGGCAGGTCGCTGGCCGAGTCGGCGTAGGCCACCGACTCCGCCATCGACAGCCCGTGGTCTTTGGCGTAGGCGTCCATGACGAGCGCCCGGGCCTCCCCCGTTGGTGGCGAGTCGACGAGCTCGCCGGTCAGCTTGCCGTTCTTGACGCCCATGTGGGCGCACACCACGTCGTCGAAGAGGGGGCGGAGGGGCTCGATCACGAAGTCGAGGGCGCCAGTGATGAGCACCGTGCGGGTGCCGGCCCGCCGGTGCTCGCGCACCCGGCGCACCCCGGCGGGGAACGACTTGGTCAGCAGGAGGTGGGAGAACAGCTCCCACGCGTCCTCCCGCAGCCGGTCTACGGGCGCCCCCTCGTAGCGGCGGTAGAAGTGGCGGAGGAAGTCGCCCCGGTCCCGCCGGTCAAGCGACCACAGCCCCGGCGCGGCCCGCAGCATGCGGGCCACGAAGCCGGCCCGCTCGTCGTCGGACATGCGCCGGCTGGCCAGCCACGAGTACGACTCGACCACGTTGGAGGCGATGAGGGTGTTCTCCAGGTCGAAGGCGGCGAAGTGGCGGTCGCCGGAGAGGACGGCCTTGCGGGCCCGCTCCTCCCTCGAGAGGCCTTCCCTCTTGCCCGCCGTGGTCCGCACCCGGGCCTGGCGCACCACGGTGGGCATGTGGACCCGCAGGATGTAGTCCTCCCAGTCGAGGACCGTGGTGTCGAAGGGGAAGGCGGCCCGGTCGCCTTCGTCGAGGGAGTCCCACAGCGCCCGCAGGCGGGTGTCGTCGAAGATGGCCTCGGTCTCGGCGTAGGCGCCGTAGAGCTTCACGTAGCCCCGGGCCCGCTCCGCCTCGGAGCGCCGCTCCTCCACCCGCCCGCTGATCTCGGCCCGCGAGCCCCGGATGGGAAGGGCCGAGATCGCCTTCTCCGCCCCCCTGAGCACCTTGATGCCCCGCTCGAGCTGGCCCTGCACCCGGCCCCGCCCCCCGAACGACCAGGGCGCCACCACGATGGGCTGGACGTGGTTGTCGTAGAGGGGGTGCTCGCCGAAGTAGTCGCGCACGGTGTCCACGAGCTGGTCGTAGCGCAGCGGGTTCCGGGCGCCGGTGGCGGCGTGGTAGACGGGCGTGGGCCCGCTGGGCGCCTCCGGGCCCCGGGCCGCCACCGCCAGCAGGGCGGCCACCACCATGTCAACGGGGATGACGTCGACGACGCTCTCGGGGATGCCGGGGAACACCTTGAGCAGGCCCTTGCCGTAGGAGATGATCACCGGCTCGGCCATGCGGAAGCCCCGGATCCAGCCCGGTCGGGGGTCGTGGAGGGCGGACTCGATGATCGACGGCCGCACGATCGTCAGCGGCACCTCGCCGTGGGTCTCGATGGCGGCCCGCTCGGCCAGGGCCTTGGTGTAGGCGTAGGCGTCGGGCCACCCCAGGCCCTGGGCCCGGGCCCGGCCCGCCTCAACCATGCGGTCGGCCACCCACTGCTCCCGCAGCCGCTCCGCCTTGGCCGCCAGCACCGGTGGGCCGGCCGCCCCCAGCTCGTCCCGGGCCGCCTTGTTGAACCCCTCCAGCACCTCGGGCCGGCGGCTCTCCGCCTCGGTGTCGGCCCGGGCGCGGCGGGCGGCGTCCACCTCGGCCCGCCACGCCACGTCGGTGGAGAACGGCGTGTCGGCCAGCGACGCCTCCGGCGCCCGCCCCCGCCGGCTGCCGGCCACGTAGGCGGTGGAGACGGCGATCAGGTGGGTGCCGGTGGCCCCCGCCTCCTTGAGCACGTCGAGCAGGCGCATCGGCCCCAGGAGGTTGGTCTCCACCGCCCGGTCGAGAGGGGCGTCGAAGCTGACGAGGGCGGCGGAGTGGATGATGGCGTGGCACGAGGTGAGAGCGGCCCGCCCGTCGTCGTCGAGGCCGAGGCCGTCGACGGACACGTCGCCCCCCACCACCGTGACCCGCCTGGCGATCTCGGCGTCGAACTGGCGGCCCAGCTCCGCCTTGAGCCGCTTGAACGCCTCGTTGCCGAAGATCTCCCGCCGGGCCCGGTCGGCCGGGGACGTGCGCCGCCCCGCCCGCACCAACAGGACGACCTCGCAGCCGGGGACGGCCCGCAGCAGCCGCTCGACCACGGCCGTGCCCAGGAAGCCCGTGGCGCCGGTGACGGCGACGCGCTTGCCCTCGAGGGTCTCCCGGATCATGCCCGCATCCTAGGACCCTCGACTACAGGGGCCCCAGCTCTCGCGGGGGCTGCGCCCCCGGCGCACGGCTGCGCCGTGCT
>DATLGZ010000013.1:0-7338 GCA_035540235.1 Acidimicrobiales bacterium
GTCCGCCGGGAAGGGGACAGGACGGTCGTGCGGGTCGTGCGCCGCGCCGTCCTGCCCCAGCCGCGGTAGCAGGGCAACGGATGGCCGCCTAGCTCGGGCAGGCGCCCAGCTGCCAGGACAGGAAGGCCCACGTGTCGGCCAGCTCGTCGGCCTGCTTCCAGCGGGGTTTGCCCGCGCCGTGCCCCGCCCGCCCCTCGACCCGCAGTAGCACGGGGCCTCCCTCGGGATCGGCGGCCTGGAGGCGGGCCGCGAACTTGCGGGCGTGCATGGGGTCGACGCGGGAGTCCGACTCGGCGGTGAGCAGGAGCACGGCGGGGTAGCGCCGGCCGTCGACGACGTGGTGGTAGGGCGAGTAGGCCCGCAGGGCGGCGAAGTCGGCGGGATCGTCGGGGTCGCCGTACTCGGGAACCCACAAGGCCCCGATGAGGAAGCGGTGGTAGCGCAGCATGTCCAGCAGCGGGACGGCGCACACCGCGGCCCGGCACAGGTCCGGGTGCTGCACCATGGTGGCCCCCACCAGTAGGCCGCCGTTCGACCCGCCCCTGACGGCGAGCCGCGGGGGGCTGGTGCGGCCGTCGGCGACCAGCCAGCGGGCGGCCGCCGCGAAGTCGTCGAACACGGTCTGCTTGCCGTGGAGCATCCCGGCCCGGTGCCAGTCCTCGCCGTACTCGCCCCCGCCCCGGATGCCGGCGACGGCGTAGGCGCCGCCCGCCTCGCACCAGGCCACCACGCCGGGGGAGTAGGCGGGCGTGGAGGTGACGGCGAACCCGCCGTAGCCGGACAGCACGGTCGGGGTGGCCGCCGACGGCTCCGCCCCCGCCCGGGAGACGAGGAACATCGGGATCCGGGTACCGTCGGCGGCGCAGTAGAAGACCTGCTCGGTGCGGAAGGCGGCCGGGTCGACGGGTGACGGGTGTCGGCTCCACGCCGCCAGGCCGGCCGGGGGACGGGCGGCCCACCGCAGGAGCCGTGGGGGCGTCGTGAAGGAGGTGAAGGTCAGGAAGGCGCGGTCGGTGGCGGGGTCGGCGTCGATGCCCCCGATCGACCCCACCTCGGGCAGGCCGATCTCCTCGGCCGGCCCGCCGCCGGCCCGCTCGTAGCGCCACAACCGGGAGGCGGCGTGCTCGGCGGTGGCCACCAGCAGCGAGGTGCCGGCGATGGCCATGCCCTCGATGACCCCTTCGCCCTCGGGGACGACGGTCGTCCACGTCTCCCGCTGGGGCGTCTCGGCGGGGGCGGCGACGATGCGCCCGCGGGGCGCGTCCACGCTGGTGTGGGCGTAGAAGGCGCCGTCGACGACGGTGGCCCACGTCCACGCCTCCTCGCCCGCCACCGCCACCGTGCGGGCGCCGGTGGCCCGGTCGAGCACGATCACGTCGGTGCGGGTGGGCATGAGGTGGATGTGGATCACGAGCCAGCGGCCGTCGGGCGAGATCGAGGCCATGGGCAGGGCGGTGCGGTCCAGGTCGGAGCCGCCCAGGACGAGCTCGTCGTCGGCCTGGTCGTCGCCCATCCGGTGCCAGAAGAGCTGCTCCCAGTAGCCCTCCTCACCGGCGGGGACGGCGGTGGGGTCGGGAAGCCGGCTGTAGGCGAAGGCCGACCCGTCGGGCAGCCAGGCCGGCGACGGGTGGCGAACGGGGGCGATGGCGTCGGGGAGGAGCTGGCCCGTCGCGACGTCGGCGACGCGGAGGACGCCGTGCTCGCTGCCCCCCTCGGAGATGCCGTAGGCGAGGAGCCGGCCGTCGGGCGACGGCGAGAACCAGTCGACGGCGGCGGCGTGGTCGGCAGCGCGGTCGTGGGGGTCGACCACGATGCGGGCCGGTAGGGCATCGTCGGTGGCCGAGCGCACCACCACGACGGCCTGGTCGAGCGGGCCGTACCGCTCCAGGGTGAACACGCGGTCGCCCGCCACTTGGGGCGCGGCGACGGAACCGGCTTGGAGAAGCTCGAGGAAGCGGCGGTGCAGCGGGGCCCGCTGCGGCAGGCAGTCGAGCACGGTGCGGGTGCGGCTGTTCTGGGCTGCCACCCATGCCTGCACCTCGGGGGAGTTCCCGTCCTCGAGCCACCGGTACGGGTCGGCGACCTCGACGCCGTGGAGGATGTCGACGACCGCCTCCCGGCGGGTGGGCGGCGGCGGGGGGACGGCGCTGGCGCTACCGGCCGGCGTTGGGCCGCTTGCCGTGGTTGGCCTTGTTCTTGCGGGCGCGGATCTTCCGCTTGCTGGTCTTCTTGGACATAGGGCCTCCGAGGGTAGCCGACCGGCCCGGTAGCCTCGGGTGGCTATGGAGCGCCTCGGCCTGGTCGGGCTGCCCAACTCCGGGAAGTCGGCGCTGTTCAACGCGCTCACCGGCGGGTCGGCCCTGGTTGCGCCCCACCCCTTCTCCACGACCGAGACGGCGGTGGGCATCGCCGCCGTGGCCGACCCGCGCCTCGACGCCCTGGCCGAGATGTCGAGGTCCCGCAAGAAGGTGGCGGCCACCGTGCAGCTGGTGGACATCGCCGGCCTGGTGGCGGGAGCGGCCAGCGGGGAGGGGCTGGGCAACCGCTTCCTGGGCGGCATCCGCGAGGTCGACGCCATCGTGGTGGTGCTGCGGGCGTTCGAGGACCCCAACGTGCCCGGGGGGACCGACCCCCTCGACGACCTCCACACCCTGGAGCTGGAGCTGGTGCTGGCCGACGCCGAGTCGGCCGAGGCCCAGCTGGTGAAGCGCCAGAAGATGGCCCGCACCGACCCGTCGCAGGCGGCGTCGGCGGCGGTGCTGGCGGCGGCGGTGGCCCAGCTCAACGCGGGGGTCCCCCTCTACCGCTCGTCCCTCACCACTGAGCAGGTGGCCGAGCTGAAGCCCATGTTCCTGCTGACCACCAAGCCGGTGCTGGCCGTGGTCAACCTGGGCGAGGACCAGCTCGACGACGCCGACGCCCTCACCAAGCCGGTGGCGGCCGAGCTGGGCGGGGCGGCCGACGTGCTGGGGGTGTGCGTGCAGCTGGAGGCGGAGGCGGCCCGCCTCGACCCTGCCGACCGGGCCGAGCTGCTCGAGGGGCTCGGCCTCGGGGAGGGGGCCCTGCCTCGCGTGGTGCGGGCCGCCTACCACTTGCTCGGCCGGCGCACGTTCCTCACCACCGGCGACAAGGAGTCGCGTGCCTGGACGTTCCGGGCCGGCGCCAAGGCTCCCGAGTGCGCCGGGGTGATCCACTCCGACCTCCAGCGGGGCTTCATCCGGGCCGAGGTCATCCGCTGGGACGAGTTGCTGGCCCTGGGTTCGTGGAACGCGGCCAAGGACGCGGGCAAGCTCCGCGTCGAGGGCAAGGAGTACGAGGTCGCCGACGGCGACGTGCTCGAGATCCGTTTCAACGTCTGAGGAGGTCGGTCGCCGTGCCGTGGCTGCTCCGCGACGACCAGGTGCTGGCCGCGCTGGAGGTCGCCACCGCCCGCCGGGACCGCATGCGGGGCCTGCTCGGCCGTGACGGGATCGACGGGGCCCTGCTGCTCCAGCCCGGCAAGTCGGTGCACAGCCTGGGGATGCGGTTCGCGATCGACGTCGCCTTCTGCGACAAGCAGATGGTCGTGCTGCGCACCGTGCACCTGCGCCCCAACCGCATGACCCGCCCGTCGTTGCGGGGCAGCTGCGTGATCGAGGCCGAGGCGGGCGCCTTCGAGCGGTGGAAGCTCAGGCCGGGCGACCAGCTGGAGGTGCGGGAGTGACCGGCGGCCCCCGCGCCGGCGCCGGGGGCGAAGGCGGGGGCGGAGGCCGCCTCGTGCTCGTGGGCACGCCCATCGGCAACCTCGGCGACCTCCCGCCCCGGGCGGTGGAGGCGCTGCGGGACGCCGACGTGATCGCATGCGAGGACACCCGCCGCACCCGCGCGCTGCTGACCGCCAGCGGGGTGCGGGGCGGGAGCCGGCTGGTGTCGATGGGGTCGCACAACGAGGCGGCCCAGGTAGGGCGGCTGGTGGAGCGGCTGGGCGCGGGGGAGACGGTGGCGGTGGTCACCGACGCGGGCATGCCCGGCATCTCCGACCCGGGCGAGCGGCTGGTGGCTGCCGCGGTGGAGGCGGGCCACGAGGTGACGGTCGTGCCCGGGCCGACGGCGGCGGTGGCGGCCCTGGCGGTGAGCGGGCTGCCGGCGGCGCGCTTCGCCTTCGAGGGGTTCCTGCCCAGGAAGGGCAAGGCCCGCCGGCAGCGGCTGGCCGAGCTCGCGGGCGAGCGGCGCACGATCGTGGTCTTCGAGGCGCCCCACCGCGTGCAGGATGCGGTGGACGACCTGGGCTCGGCCCTGGGCGGCGACCGGAGGGTGGCCGTCGTCCGGGAGCTGACCAAGCTGCACGAGGAGGTGTGGCGGGGCACGCTCGCCGAGGCGGCCGCTCACCTGGCTGCCAGCCCGCCCCGCGGCGAGATCGTCTTGGTCCTCGACGGGGCGACGGCGGCCGAGCCCCCCGGCGACGCGGCGGTGGAGGCCGCCCTGCGGGCCCGGCTGGCGGAGGGCGATGACAAGCGGGCCGCCGTCGCCCACGTCGCCGCCTCCCTCGAGGTGCCCATGCGCCGGGTCTACAAGGTCGCTATTTCGCTCTGATCGCGGGGGAGGGCCGCCTACCCTTGGTGCGTGGCCCGCTTCTACTGCACGACGCCGATCTACTACGTGAACGACGCGCCCCACATCGGGCACGCCTACCCTACGGTGATCGGCGACGCGGTGAGCCGCTGGCACCGCCTGCTGGGCGACGACGTGCTGTACGTGACGGGCACCGACGAGTACGGGCTCAAGAACCAGCAGGCGGCCGACGCCCAGGGCCTCCACCCCCGGGAGCTGGCCGACCGCAACAGCGCCCGCTTCCGCCAGGCGTGGGACGACCTCGGCATCGCCTACGACGACTTCATCCGCACCACCGAGGAGCGCCACACCCGGTCGGTGCAGAAGTTCCTCCAGGCCATCTACGACAACGGCGACATCGAGCTGGGCACCTACGAGGGCCTCTACTGCGTAGCCTGCGAGGCGTACTACACGGAGGGCGACCTCGTGGAGGGCCTGTGCCCCATCCACCGCCGGCCGGTGGAGGTGGTGAAGCAGGACAACTGGTTCTTCAAGCTCTCCCGCTACGAGCAGCGACTGCTCGACCACTACGCCGCCCACCCCGACGCGGTCATACCCGCCACCCGCCGCAACGAGGTGCTCGGGTTCATCCGCCAGGGCCTGCAGGACATCTCCATCAGCCGCAGCGCCTTCGACTGGGGCGTGCCCCTGCCATGGGACCCGTCCCACGTCACGTGGGTGTGGTTCGACGCCCTCCCCAACTACATAACCGCCGCCGGCTACGGCGACGACCCGGCCGCGTTCGCCAAGTGGTGGCCGGCCGACTTCCACATCGTGGGCAAGGACATCATCCGCTTCCACGCCGTGTACTGGCCGGCGATGCTGCTGGCGGCGGGGCTGGAGCCGCCCCGCCACGTGGCCGCCCACGGGTGGCTCCTGGTGGGCGGCGAGAAGATCTCCAAGAGCAACATCCGCTTCACCCAGATCACTCCAGCCGACCTGGTCGCCGAGTACGGGGTTGACGCCACGCGCTACCACCTCCTGCGCGATACGCCGTTCGGCCCCGACGGCGACTTCTCCTACGAGGGGCTCTCGTCGCGCTACAACGCCGACCTGGCCAACAACTTCGGCAACCTCGTCTCGCGGGTGACCACGGTCGTGGGGTCGAAGTGCGGAGGGACGGGGCCGGCCCCGCAGGGGTCGTCGCCGCTGGGCGACGTGGCCGCCGGGGTGGTGGCTGCCGCGGCGGCGGCATGGGACGCCCTCGCCCCGTCGGAGGCGCTGGAGTCGACGTGGCAGCTGATCCGCCAGACCAACGCCTACCTGGAGGCCAACGAGCCGTGGAAGGCCGAGCCGGGGGCGGCGGTCGACGCCGTGCTGGGCGACGCCCTCGAAGCGGTGCGCATCGTGTGCCTGCTGGCGTGGCCGGCCGTGCCCGGCGCCTCCACCGAGGCATGGCGGCGGCTCGGCCTGGCCGGGTCGCCGGCCGACCAGCGGCTGCCGGACGCGGCCGAGTGGGGCGGCTACCCGGGCGGGCTGGCCGTCGAGAAGGGCCCGCCTCTGTTCCCCCGCCGCCAGGAGTGACGCAGGCAAGACTGGGCCGATGTGGACCGATACGCATTGCCACCTCCAGTACGAGGGCCTGCCGGCTGACGCCCTGGCCCGGGCGGCCGCCCAGGGCGTCGACCGCATCGTGTGCGTGGGGACCGACCCGACGACCTCGAAGGAGGCGATCGACGCCGCCGCCGCTGCGCCGGGCCGGGTGTGGGCCACCGTCGGGGTCCACCCCCACGAGGCGAAGCAGGGGACCGACGGCATCCTGGCCCTGCTCGACGAGCCGGGGGTGGTGGCGGTGGGGGAGTGCGGTCTCGACTACCACTACGACCACTCGCCGCGAGACGTCCAGCGGGCGGTGTTCGCGGCCCAGATCGGGCTGGCCCGGGTGCACGACAAGGCCCTGGTCGTGCACACCCGGGAGGCGTGGGACGAGACCTTCGAGATCCTGCGCACCGAGGGCGTGCCCGACCGGCTCGTGTTCCACTGCTTCACGGGCGGGCCGGAGGAGGCGCGGCTGGCGCTGGAGATGGGGGCGTACCTGTCCTTCAGCGGAATCGTGACGTTCAAGAACGCCGACGGCATCCGGGCAGCGGCGGCCAAGTGCCCCGCCAACCGGCTGCTGGTGGAGACCGACGCCCCCTACCTGGCCCCCGTGCCGCACCGGGGCGCGTCCAACGAGCCCGCTCACGCCGCCGTGGTGGGGGCGGCGCTGGCCTCGCTGCGGGGCGAGAGCGAGGAGCGCATCGCCCGGGTCACGTCCGCCAACGCCACCGAGGTGTTCAGGCTCCGCTGAGCCGGTCTCGGGGGCTGCGCCCCCGGCGCACGGCTGCGCCGTGCTCCCCCATCCCCGCCCGGCTCGCTGGCGCTCGCGCGGTCGGAGGCGCAAGCGCCTGCCTGTCGTTGCACCGCCGCCGCCGATCTGCCTATGGTGGCGGCGGTTCCCCCCCAACGTGGTTGATAGTCCGCGGCGTCACGCAGGAGGAACTTCCTGACGGGGATGAGAGACGAGTCCTGGCGGCCCCGCTATGCGGTCGGCGTCTGGGCCACTGTGTTCCTGCTCCCGGCCTTCTACCTGCAGGGCTGGGCACCAGCACCCGAGTTCGCGGTGAGCTCCGGCGCGCCCGGCCTGTCCTCGGCCGCCTACCCGGGCGCCCCCAACCCAGCCGGTGCGGGACCGTCCGCCCCGACCGTCGTGCCGCCCACGAGCACGACGGCGGTGGCACGGGAGCTGGCGGCCCCCACGCCCCCAGC
>DATLGZ010000014.1:0-6968 GCA_035540235.1 Acidimicrobiales bacterium
GTCCCGCCCGGCTCCTCGCCCAGGAGGCCGAGGTACACCGCCTCGGCCTCCGCCGACGGGGACACGCCCAGCTCCTCGGCGAGGGTGTGGCGCAGCCGCTCGTAGGCCCGCAGGGCCTCGCCCCGGTTGCCCGCCGCCGCCCGCGCCCTCACCAGCAGGAGGTGGGCCGACTCCCGCAGCGGGGCCAGGCCCACCGCCTCGTCGGCGGCGGCCGCCGCCGCCCCCGCGTCGCCGGCGGCCAGGGCCGCCCCGGCGGCCACCTCGAGGGCGGCCAACCGCAGCTCCCGCAGCTCGTCCTGGCGGCGCTCGACCCAGGTCCCCACCTCCCCGGGGAGGAAGTCGCGCGCCGCTACGTCGGCGGCGGCCAGGGCGGCGGGGAGAGCGGCGGTCGCGTCCCCGCCGGCCAGGGCGGCCTGGGCTGCGGCCAGCGCCCCGGCCGCCTCCTCCACGTCCACCACCGCGCCGGGCGGGAGGCGGAGCTGGTAGGTGCCGTGGGCGGACGCGACGGCGTCCTCCCGGCCGAGCCCGGCCCCTTCGAGCCACGTCCGCAGCTTGGACACGACCACCCGCAGCGACGTCTCCCAGGTGCGGGGGAGGTCTTCGCCCCACAGCGCCTCGGCCAGCTCCCCCCGGGCCACCGGGCGGTCCCGGTGGCAGGCGAGGTAGGCCAGCGCCACCCTTCCGAGTCGGCCCAGGCCCGCCGTACCGACCAGCTGCCCCCCGGCCTCGATGCCGACCTGGCCGGTCAGCGCCACCCGGAGGGCCACCGGCTCAACCTACAAGTAACGCGAGGCCGCCGCCGAGCGTTGCTCCCCCTGAGTACATGACGTGAGGACGCGTGACTTCGGGGAGGTCGTCGGGTATGGTCAGGCGGCGTTCGTGACGCTCCGCGCATCGGGGAAAGGCGGCATCGGGAAAGGCGCGGGTGCTAGCGTTCGGCGATTTCGGGCTGACGGCGGGTCAGAAGGTGGAGTGGAAGGCTCACGGGCCAGGCAGGCAGTCAGCGTCACGGCAGTCAGCGTCCTCCCCCAGGCGCCGACCGCATGTGAAGGCGCGGGCGTGGCTGCACGCCGGGCGGTGAGACACGGAGCCGCGCTTCGGTGGTCTCCGGTACCAGGGAAAGAGCAAAGGAGCGTTGGGTGAGGACACGACTTGCGGCACTCCTCACGGCACTGACCACGGTGGCGGCTCTCGCCGCCACCACGGCAGCGCCGGTGGGAGCACAGGCCGTCACCGACCAGGCTTTCGGGGGCTACGGCTCAGGGGCGACGCTTAGCGTCAACGTGCTGGGGCTGCTCAACACGCAGGTGCTCAACCTGCAGGCCGCCTCGGCGGGGCAGTCGACCAACTCCCAGGGACTTCCCGCGGGCGGGCTCGTCAACGAGCTCGGCTACGCCATCCAGCCCGGGGGCATCTCCGACCGCAACGCCTACGGGCGGGGCACGGGCCTCGAGGTAGGCGTGCTGACGCCCGACCCCAACCCCAACACCAACCAGATCCTCCTGTCGGGGCTGGCCCAGCAGGCGGCGCCGCCCAACGCGGCGGCCGCCGATGTGAAGCAGATTGGGCCAATCCAGATCGGCTCCCTGGCCTACGTCAACCTCCTCCGCAGCCGGGCCCGGGCCCTGTGGGACGACAACACCTGCGTCATCGGCAAGCCCTTCTCCTTCGGCGAGGGCGAGGCGGCCGGCCTCCAGCTGATCGGCACCCCCGGCCCCGACGGCGTGCTGCAGGCGCCCGTCCTGGGCACGACCTTGCCGGCGGTCAGCGACGACCCTCGCAACGTGTCCCGCACCCGGTCGGTCACCTACCTGCGGCCCAACGGCGACGGCACCTACGCGGTGGTCAGCGAGACCCGCCAGACCATCGCCCCCGTAGCCCTCCTGGGCGGCGCCGTCACCCTCGAGCTCCTGGGCGAGTGGGCCCTGCGGGCCATCGCCACCGGTAAGCCGGGCGGGGCGGCGGTCGAGTACGCCCCCGTGGGCGCCGGCCCCAGCACCACCGTGGCCAAGCTCACGATCGGCGCCACCGTCGTCGAGATCACCACCCAGCAGCTGTTCGGCCCCGGTGGCCTCGACCTGGGCGCCGCCCTCGGCCCGCTGGCAGCCGTCCTCGACATCAAGGTGGGCACGCCGGCCCGCGCCCTGGGCGGCGCCGGCGCCCCCCAGCTGGCGGCCAACGGCACCTCCGCCTCGGCTGCGGTCGACGTGGCCTCCATCGGCGTCCTGCAGATCCCCAACGTGCTCACCGGCGCCGACGTCCGCCTGGGCCACATGGAGGCGGCCGCCGTCGCCCCCGAGGGCGGGGTGCGCTGCAACGTGCCGGTCACCAAGACGGCCTCGCCCGACCCGGTCACCGCCGGCCAGGACTTCACCGTGACCATCCGCATCCCGAGCGACGAGGCCCAGTTCGCCCAGCTGTTCGGCTGCAGCCTCATCGGCATCCGCGTGGTCGACGTGCACGAGATCGAGAGCGGCAACCCGTCGTTCCAGCTCCTGAGCGCCAGCCACGGAGGGGTGATCAGCGCCGACGGCACCACCGTCACGTGGGACAACATCGGCGACTACCGAATAGGCGACCCACCGATCGAGTTGACGATCAACGGCCGCATACCGTCCACCTCCGGGGCTGGCGTCCTGAAGGACACCGCCACCATCACCGCCACCCTGGGCGGCTGTGACGGCACGGCCGACGGCCAGGACATCGTGGGCCAGGGCGTCAGCGGCGGCACCGTGACCGGAGTGTTCACCCTGTTCGGTCCGGACGTGTCCCGCACCGGCGTGCTCGCCGCCACCGGCGGTGACGAGCGCCTGCTGGTGCTCGGCGGGCTGTTCCTGCTGGGCGCCCTGGCGGTCCGCCGCCGGATGCGCAGGCCGGTGCCCACCGCCTAGCGGCCACCACCGCAGAGCGTTGCTCGCTCGCCGGGCCCTCCGGGCCCGGCGAGCGCCGCGTCCCGGCTCAGGCGGGCAGGAAGGTGAGGCGCACGTGGCGGCGGCGGTTGTCGGCGTTGAGGTCCACCAGCACCACGCTCTGCCAGGTGCCCAGCAGCACCCGCCCGCCCTCCACCGGCACCGACAGCGCCGGGCTCACCAGCACGGGCAGGAGGTGGTCGGCCCCGTGGCCGGGCGCGCCGTGGCGGTGGCGGTAGCGGTCGTCGCGGGGGAGGAGGCGGTCGAGGGCGGCGGCCAGGTCGTCCTCCGAGCCGGAACCGGTCTCCATGAGGGCGAGGCCGGCGGTGGCGTGGGGGGCGAACACGTGCACCAGCCCGTCCCCCCGGCCGCGGCAGAAGTCGCTCACCCGCCCGGTGAGGTCGTGGACCTGCCGGCCGGCGGTGTCCAGGTCGAGCACGGTGGTCTGCATGCCGCGCACCCTAGGCGCAAGCGCCTCCGACCGCGCGAGCGCCAGCGAGCCGGGCGGGGATGGGGGAGCACGGCGCAGCCGTGCGGCGGGGGCGCAGCCCCCGAGGCCTATCGGGCACGTTTCGGCGGGAAGCACCCGTACACTGGTTGGGTGGCCCGTGGAGGGCCGTGCCATCGGGAGAAGTCGTGCAGGTGAAACACAAGCTGGTCGGGAGGGCGACCGCGGGCGTCCTGGCTGCCGCCGCCATGATCCTCTCCGCCTGCGCGGGCTCGGAGTACCGCTACGTGAAGGACTCCTCCGAGGGTGCCTACTTCAAGGTGCCGAAGAGCTGGAAGGTCTACGACGCCGACGACATCATCGCCGCCAGCGGCAACGAGCTGTCGGCCGCCCAGCGCAACACCCTGCGCTTCATGGTCGCCTTCGACGGCGACCCCACCCCGTCGCTCGAGCACGACCTGCAGACGGCCACCAGGCCGTTCGGGCTGGCCCGGGTGCGCCAGCTGGCGCCCGACGAGCGCCAGAAGTACTCGCTGATCGCCCTGCGCAACGAGATCGTTCCCATCGACCAGATCCTCGAGGAGGAGGCGGCCGAGATCGAGCTGCTGGCCGACCCCAAGGACATAACCACCAAGGACGGGTTCGCCGGCACCCGCCTGATATACCGGGTGACCACCGGCGACGGCTCGTTCACGGTCGACCAGACGGGCCTCATGGACGCTGCCACCCGCCGCGTCTACTTCTTCATCATCGGCTGCGAGTCGCGCTGCTTCGACCAGCACAGACGCACCATCACGGAGATCGCCGACTCATGGACGGTCAAGGAGCGCTGATATGAGCACGAACGGCACCCCCGGGCTGCCCCCGCCGGGCGCAGGCCCGACCATGCCGGCGTATACCGGCCGGCCCCGCGACGAGGACCGCAAGACCCGCAAGCCCCTGGCCTTCTGGGACCGCATCAAGATCCTGGTGATGCTGGCGCTGGCCTGGAGCGTGATGCTCTGGGCCGAGATCGTGGACAACCCCATCATCCCCGTCGCCGACGCGGTACGCGACACGGTGCGGGCCAAGTGGTGGATCCTCGCCCTGGGCGGCCTGGAGCTCGTCCGCCAGGTCCACTACCTCATCAGCGAGCACTCGGCCGGTTGGCACCGGTTCTGGAGCGAGAAGGTCTTCGGCGGGCTCTCCAAGCGCACGGGGAGGCTGAACGACTGGAACCGGTTCCGCATCGCCCGGGCCCTCAGGTACATCTTCCTGCTGACGCTGCTGTCGATCCTGGTCGGGGCCATGACCGACGAGTCGCCGGTCATCGCCCTGCTCGAGCTGCCCTCCACGTTCCTGGGCGCCCTGCCGTTCCTCCTCCAGATCATGTTCTTCATGTTCCTGGCGGTGAGCCAGTTCGTCGCCATCTTCTACTTCCTGTCCCGGGGCGGCACCGAGGTCTACTTCCCCGACGACGTGAAGACCCGCTTCAGCGACGTGTGGGGCCAGGACTCGGTGCTCGAGCGGGTCAAGGAGAACATCATCTTCTTGGAGAACCCCGAGCAGGTCGAGGCCAAGGGCGGTTACGTGCCGGGCGGCATCCTGCTGTGGGGCCCGCCGGGCACGGGCAAGACCCTCATGGCCGAGGCGGTGGCGGGCGAGACCGGCCGCCCCTACGTCTTCGTCGACCCCGGCGCCTTCACCAACATGTTCTTCGGGGTGGGGATCCTCAAGGTCAAGTCCCTGTTCCGCAAGCTGCGCAAGCTGGCCGTGCGCTACGGCGGCGTGATCGTCTTCTTCGACGAGGCCGACTCCCTGGGCAACCGGGGCCAGCTGGCGGGAGGCACGGGCGGCCCCTTCGGGCGCTTCGAGCCCCCGGGCCCGTGGTCGACCAGCCCCGCCTGCAACGGCATGTCCTACCTGAACCCGGCCACCGCCTCCCACGTGGCCCACAAGGCCATGGCCAGCGCCACCGCCGGCGACGCCCCGCCCCGGGCCAACCGCTTCGTGATGGGGGCGGGCATGGGCGGCGGCGGCATGGGCACCCTGCAAGCCCTGCTCACCGAGCTGTCCGGGCTGAAGAAGCCGCGCGGGTTCATGAACCGGGTGGTGCGGCGCTCGCTGGGCATGCGCCCCAAGCCGCCGCCCAAGTACCGCCTCCTCGTGATGATGGCCACCAACATGCCCCAGGCCCTCGACGAGGCCCTGCTGCGCCCCGGCCGCATCGACCGCATCTACCGGGTGGGCTACCCGTCCAAGGTGGGCCGCATCCGCACCTTCGAGGGGTACCTGGCCAAGGTGCGCCACGAGCTGACGGCCCAGGACATCGACAAGCTGGCCACCATCACGCCCTACCACACCGGCGCCACGATCAAGGACCTGGTCAACGAGGCCCTGGTGCTGGCCATACGCGACGGGCGGGACACCATCACCTGGCGGGACATGATCAAGGCCAAGCAGCTCAAGGCGGTCGGCCCCCCCGAGGACGTCGAGTACATCACCCGCGAGCGCCACGCCGTC
The DNA here is from genome assembly GCA_035540235.1 of Acidimicrobiales bacterium. Classification (GTDB taxonomy): domain Bacteria; phylum Actinomycetota; class Acidimicrobiia; order Acidimicrobiales; family AC-14; genus JBFMCT01. The sequence continues at coordinate 5,860 of DATLGZ010000014.1, forward strand.
GCCGTCCACGAGGCGTGCCACGCGGTCATGGCGGCCAAGGTGCAGCGCCACCTGATCATCGACATCGCCACCATCGAGAAGGGCCAGACGTTCCTCGGCTTCGTGGCCCCCATCCCTCCCGAGGAGCGGTTCACCCAGTGGAGGACGGAGTTCGAGGCCGACATCATGGTCAGCCTCGCCTCCCTGGCCGGTGAGCGGCTGTTCTTCGACGGCGACAACTCCTCGGGCGTGCGGGGCGACCTCGAGAACGCCACCAGCGTGGCCGCCGACATGGAGGGCTACTGGGGGATGGGCTCCACCGTGGCGTTCCACGACGTGATCGGCCGCTCCGACAACTCGCGCCGCCAGATGGGCCGGGGCTCCGAGAGCGACCTGCTGCTGCGCACCCTGGGCCAGCGCATCGAGAAGAAGCTGGAGGAGCTGCTGGCGGCGGCTGAGCAGATCCTGCGGGAGAACCGCACCCAGGTGCTGGCCGTGGCCCACGCCCTGGAGGCGCACAAGACCGTCACCGGGGAGGACATCGAGGCGATCATCGACGGCCGCCCGGGCCCGCTGGTCGACGGCCGGGTCTACGCCACCCCCGAGTTCGCGGCGGCGGCCGAGGCCTACCACGCCCAGGCGGTGGCGGCCCATCAAGCCCGGGGCACCATCGACGTGCCCCTGCCTCTGTTCCACAACCGGCCCACCCCCGAGGAGGCGGTGTTCGTCCTCCCCGAGGCCACCAACGGCAACGGCGGGGCCGCCGGCGACGAGCGCTCGCCCTGGGCCCGTCCCGTCCCCGGCGGGGACTCCGAGTAGGGGGCGCGACCGCAAACGTTTGCCCGCTTGCCACGCACCGCTTGTTCGCCCGAATGAGGCCGAGGCACGGCTTCGCCGTGCTCCCCCATCCCCGCCCGGCTCGCTGGCGCTCGCGCGGTCGGAGGCGCTTGCACACCGACAACAAATTGTCGATCTTCGGCGGCAAGCGCCTAGTGCCCTGACCACGATCCTTTGCTCTGGGGGTCCACCAATCCCGTTGCCGAACGGGCGAACCTTGAGCTCATGAGCGAGCGAGTGAAGGTGCGCCGCCTGAGCGATGACGAAGGACGGCAGCTGCAGCGGATCGTGAG
>DATLGZ010000015.1:0-3892 GCA_035540235.1 Acidimicrobiales bacterium
GCCGGGCGACGGGCGGGGACCGTGCGGGGCCAAGTTCGAGGTCGTCCTCTCCTCGGGCGAGATCGTGTGCACCCACGGCCCCGACCCCGCTCCTGCCGGCATCGACGTGCGTGAGCCCGCCCCCGTGCTGGCTCCGGACGCGGGGACGGCCCAGTCGACCGCGGTCACGTGCCAGGGCGACGGCGTCTCGGGCAAGCGGGTGCAGCTGGTCTACGCCCGGGCGGCGGGTACGCCTGACCGCTACGCCACCATGCTGGCCTCGTTCCAGCAGTGGGCGGCCCGCATCGACGACATGGTCAACCTGTCGGCCGCCCAGACGGGCGGCGTGCGCCACGTCCGCTACGTGCACGACGCCAACTGCTTGCCCACCGTTCTCAACGTGACGTTGACGGCCGCCGGCGACGACAACTTCAACAACACCATCGAGGAGATGCGGGCCCAGGGCCACAACCGCTCAGACCGCAAGTACCTGATGTGGGTGGACGCCAACGTCTACTGCGGCATCGCCCAGCTCTACACCGACGACCGCCCCGGGCAGGAGAACTATAACAACGGGCCCTCGAACATCCCCGGCACCGTGGCCCGGGTCGACTCCGGCTGCTGGGGGCTCACCAACATGGTGGAGGCCCACGAGCTGTTCCACATGCTCGGCGCCGTCCAGCCCGGGGCCCCCAACGCCACCCCCGGCGGCCACTGCACCGACGACTACGACCGCATGTGCTACCCCGACGCCCAGGGCGTCACCATGCGGATCGTCTGCTCCTCGACGGAGATGGAGAACCGCCTCGACTGCAACGGCGACGACTACTTCAACACCAACCCCCCCGCCGGCTCCTGGCTGGCCAACCACTGGAACACGGCCAACAGCGCATTCCTCGCCTCCAGCGGCTCGCCCCCGCCGCCCCGGCCGGCGGCACGGAACGACTTCGACGGCAACGGGACGACCGACGTGGCCGTGTACCAGGCCGCCACCGGCCAGTGGTACGTCAAGGACGTCGCCTCCGGCTACCACGTCTGGGGTGGGCATCACCGTGACATGCCCGTCCCCGCGGACTACGCCGGCGACGGCAAGGTCGACGTGGCCGTGTTCCGCGGCTCCACCGGGGAGTGGTTCGTGAAAGGCGTCACCGGCGGGTACGCGGCGTGGGGGCGCGACGGGGACATCCCCGTCCCCGCCGACTACGACGGCGATGGCAAGGCCGACTTCGCCGTCTTCCGGCCCTCCACCGGTGAGTGGTTCGTCAGGGGGGTCACCGGCGGGTACGTGGTGTGGGGCCAGGACGGCGACATCCCCGTCCCCGCCGACTACAACGGCGACGGCAAGGCCGATTTCGCCGTCTACCGGCCCTCGACCGGTGCCTGGTACGTGCGTGGCTCCTCAGAGGTGGTCTGGTGGGGGACCAAGGGCGACGTCCCCGTGGCCGGCGACTACGACGGCGACGGCAAGGCCGACATCGCCGTCTACCGCCCGAGCTCGGGCGCCTGGTACGTCCGGGGGGCGTCGGCGGTGACGTGGTGGGGGGCGTCGGGCGACGTTCCCGTGCCCGGCGACTACGACGGCGACGGCAGGACCGACAGAGCGGTGTTCCGGCCCTCGAACGGCACGTGGTACGTCCACGGCAGCGCCACCGCCGCCGTGTGGGGCGGGGGCGTGCCCACGCTGCTCTCCACCACCGTCCTCAAGCTGGTGGGCCTCCTCGACCTCCTGTTGTGACACGGCGGCCTCCTCACACGGGCCCCGCGTGCACCTAGCGGAAGCGGGCCTCGCCCTTGGCCAGGTGGCGGATGACGAGGGTCTGGCCCGGCTTGAGGTCCTCGGTGATCTGGACCTTGGGCTGGCCGGTCTTGCGGCGGAGGAACTGGAGGACACCGGCGGCCACCCCCAGGGCCAGCCATCCCTTCCCCCCCGGCCCACCTCCCAGGCCGCGCCGGAACCCGGTGCGGACGACCGTCCGCAGCAGCGCGCCCACTAGAAGCGCCGCACCTCGACGACCGTGCTGGACCGCTTGCCCCGCTTGCGGCCCAGGGCGAAGGCGACCACGACGATGGCCACCACCGCCAGCGCGCCCACCAGCGAGCCCGCCCCCTTGGCCGCCTCGCCCGCGGTGTCGACGTCGCCGCGCACCTGGCGCAGCTTGGCCTCGATCTCGGCCCGGGTGACGCGGGGGCCGGTCGTGGGTGCGGTCATCTCCGACGTTCCTCCTTCTTGCCGCCCCGGGCCTTGATGGCGCCGAACGCCACCGCCCCGCACAAGGCCAGGGTGATCAGGTAGGGCACGAACTTCAGGTTCCCCCGGAACGTGTCGCCCGTCTCGGCCTGGAGCAGGCGGAGCACGCCGAGGAAGAGAGTGACCAGGCCCAGCCCCACCAGCGCCGACCCGGCCAGGCCGAAGCCGATGAACCGGCCCAGGCCCTTGATGGGCTCGATGGTCTCCTGCTTGATGTAGGCGATGACGAGCTTGGAGAGATCCTGGACGTGGCTGGGGAGGTCGCTCGGGTCACTGGGCTCGGGCACGATCCTCCTTGCTCGGTCCGGACTGGGCCTCGTCGATCCTGTCGAATGTCTCCGCCGGTTTGTCCCGCCGAAATGTCTCAGCCGAATGTTCAGCGCCGCCTGTACCCTTCGACGGGGCCTTCCTACCCGCCGGCGGCCCGCAGCGCAAGCACGTCGACCTCTTCGGCCAGCAGCGAAGCCAGCAGGGCCAGCCGGGCGCTCACCCCGTCCGCCTCCAGCACCCGCTGGTTGTCGGCCGGCCCGAGGAGGCCGAACGAGGCGACCCGCCACGCCGCCGCCTCCGGCTGGGCGGGGACGTGGGGGTCGGTGTCACCCTCGGGCCACTCCCCCAGCCGGGCCAGCAGGGCCATGGCCTCCCGGGCCTGGCGGGCGACCTCGTCGCGCGCCGCCACCGCGCCGGCCCCGGGTGGCACCGTGTCGTCTACGAACGACGCCCGGGCCCGCGGGAACGGCTCCTCGGGCAGCCACTCCTCGACCCGGACCCGCCGCTCCCCGACCACCGCCAGCAGCCACCGGCCGTCGGGGAGGGCGACGGAGCGGGCGATGCGCCCCATGGTGCCGACCGGGAAGCGGACGTCGCCCCCGCCCACCTCGCTCCCCCGCTCGATGAGCACTACGCCCAGGGGGCTGTCGCGCTCGAGGCAGTGGCCGGTGAGGGCCCGGTACCGGGGCTCGAAGACGTGGAGGGGCATGACCGCACCGGGGAAGAGCACCGACCCGAGCGGGAACATGGGCAGGTCGGCGAGCGCCTCCTCGGGGCTCATGCCGGTGGGGGCCGCACGGGCAGCGGCCCGAGGTCGGCGGCGGCGGGCGCGTCGGGGTAGGACGTGAGGGCGGTGGCCAGCCGGTCCTGGAGGGCCATGCCCGCGCTCTCCGACGGCAGGTCGTTGGCCAGCATGGCGAAGCCGAACGACCGGCCGTCGGCTCCGGTGGCGAAGCCGGCCAGCGCCGCCACCCCGTTCAGAGAGCCGGTCTTGGCCCGCACCCGGCCCACTGCGGGAGTGCCCAGGAACCGCCGCACGAGGGTGCCGGACGTCCCCGCCACCGGCAGGCCGGCGGCCAGGGGGCTGTCGGGCGATGCCCCCGCCAGCAGGCCGTGGACCAGCCCGCACGACAGCCGGTTGCGGCGGTCGAGGCCCGAGCCGTCAGAGAGGGAGAGGGCGTCAGGGGGCAGGCCGAGGTCGGCGGCGGCGGACCGGACCACGCCCAGGCCGGCGGCGGTCGTCCCCGCGCCACCGAAGCGGGCGCCCAGCTCCTTCACCAGCAGCTCGGCGCCCAGGTTGTCGCTCTCCCGCATCATCACCCCCACCACCTCGGCCATGGGGAGCGACTCGATCTCGGCGATGGTGACGGCGCGCTCGGGCGCCCGGCCCTCCCC
>DATLGZ010000016.1:0-20942 GCA_035540235.1 Acidimicrobiales bacterium
ACCTGGGGGCCACCCACGTCGAGTTCGACGGGAGCGGGGCGGCCTACAGCGTGCACGGCGCCGCCCGCCAGTTCATGCCCGGCACGTACTCGCTGGGCACGGCGGTGGCGGTGGGCACCGGCGGCCTGGCCACGCCGCGAGAGGGCGTGCGCTTCACCGCCGACAGCCGCACCGTGCTGGCCTCACAGGGCAACGTGGTGGTCAAGCGCGACCCCCAGCGGGTGGAGCTGCGGGGGCCGGGCAAGGTCGGCATGAGCGGCGACCTCGAGGTCCAGTTCCCCAACCGCACGGCCAAGGCCCGCTCGGTGAACCTCGGGGAGGGCCCCTACGAGATCACGGTGGAACCCGCCGGCGGCGGGTTGCGGGTGGACGCCGTGCTGCAGGGCGACGTGCAGACGAGGTAGCCGAGCCCCACCGGTAGGCTGCTGGATACCGTGTCTCCCGAGCTCCACGACACCGCCACGGCCCGGCTCCGGACCATCGGCCAGCGCTACACCCGCGGCCGCCAGGCCCTGGTGGACGTGCTCGCCACCGCCGGCCGTCCCCTGTCGATCCCCGACGTCCTGGCCACCGACCGCTCCATCCCCCAGAGCTCGGTCTACCGCAACCTGGCCGTGCTGGAGCAGGCCGGGGTGGTGCGCAAGGTGCACGGCAACGACGACTTCTCCCGGTTCGAGCTGGCCGAGGACCTGACCAACCACCACCACCACCTGGTGTGCGTGTCGTGCGGTTCGGTCGACGACTACACCGTGCCCCCGCGGTTCGAGCGTTCCATGGCCAAGGCCATCGACGAGGTGGCGGCCGAGACGGGCTTCCGGGCCCAGTTCCACCGCCTCGACCTCGTCGGCGTCTGCGCCAGGTGCAACTAGGCGGTGGCGGGCCGGTCCGTCACCGTCCACCACCACGCCTACGACGCCGTGATCGTGGGGGCAGGGGGGGCAGGCCTGCGGGCCGCCATCGAGGTGGCGGGCAAGTGCAGGGCGGTGGTGATCTCCAAGCTCTACCCCACCCGCTCCCACACCGGGGCCGCCCAGGGGGGCATGTGCGCGGCGCTCGCCAACGTGGAGGAGGACTCGTGGGAGTGGCACGCCTTCGACACGGTGAAGGGCGGTGACTACCTCGTAGACCAGCCGGCGGCGGAGATCATGTGCCGGGAAGCGGTCGACGCGGTGATCGAGCTGGAGCGGTTCGGGCTCCCGTTCAACCGCACGCCCGAGGGCCGCATCGACCAGCGCCGCTTCGGGGGCCACACCCGCAACCACGGGGAGGCCCCCGTGAAGCGGGCGTGCTACGCCGCCGACCGCACCGGGCTCATGATCCTCCAGACCCTCTACCAGCAGTGCCTGGCTCGGGGCGTCGACTTCCACGACGAGTTCCAGGTGCTCGACATCGCCTTCGGCGCCGACGGCGAGGTGACCGGCCTGGTGGCCTACGAGCAGGCCACCGGCGACCTGCACGTCTACTCGTGCAAGGCCGCCCTCTTCGCCACCGGCGGGTTCGGCCGGGTCTTCAAGGTCTCCTCCAACGCCCACACCCTGACCGGCGACGGCCCCGCCGTGCTGCTGCGCCGGGGCCTGCCCCTGGAGGACATGGAGTTCTTCCAGTTCCACCCCACCGGCATCTACAAGCTGGGCATCCTGCTGTCGGAGGCGGCCCGGGGCGAGGGAGGCATCCTGCGCAACGGCGACGGGGAGCGCTTCATGGAGCGCTACGCCCCCACCGTGAAGGACCTCGCCCCCCGCGACATGATCAGCCGGGCCATGGTCACCGAGATCCGGGCGGGGCGGGGCGGCGGCGACGGCGGCGACTTCCTCCACCTCGACCTCACCCACCTGCCCCCCTCCCAGATCGACGAGAAGCTGCCCGACATCACCGACTTCGTGCGGACCTACCTCGGCATCGAGCCCAAGACCTCGCTCATCCCCGTGCAGCCCACCGCCCACTACGCCATGGGCGGCATCCCCACCAACGTGGAGGCCGAGGTGGTGCGCGACGCCCGGGGCACGGTGGTGCCCGGCCTCTACGCGGCCGGCGAGTGCGCGTGCGTGTCGGTGCACGGCGCCAACCGCCTGGGAACCAACTCGCTGCTCGACATCGTCGTGTTCGGCCGGCGGGGTGGCGCCCGCATGGCTGAGTACGTGGCCTCGGGCGGGGGCGCCGGCGGCGCCGCCCCGCCGGTGGAGGGCATCGAGGACGAGACGCTGGCGGCCATCGAGCGGCTCAAGTCGTCCACCGGCGCCGAGAGGGTGGCCGACGTGCGAGCCGCCCTCCAGGAGGAGATGACCGACAAGGCGGCCGTCTTCCGCACCGAGGAGAGCCTGGCCCACGCCCAGTCGGCCATCGCCGCCCTGCGCGACCGCTACCGCGACGTCTGCATCGACGACAAGGGCGGCACCTACAACTACGACCTCACCGAGGCGCTGGAGCTGGAGTTCCTCCTCGACCTCTCCGAGGCCCTGGTGGTGGCGGCCCGGGCCCGCACCGAGAGCCGGGGGGGCCACAGCCGCGACGACTACCCCAAGCGGGACGACGCCAACTGGCTGAAGCACAGCCTGGTGAGGCGCGAGGGCGGCCCCACCGGCCGACTCGAGATCGACTACAAGCCGGTGGTGGGGGGCAAGTACCAACCCATGGAACGGAAGTATTGAGATGCCCGTCGACGTCACCCTCAAGATCAAGCGGTTCGACCCCGAGCGCGACCGCAAACCCCGCTGGGAGACCTACCAGGTCCAGGTCGAGGAGACCGACCGCGTCCTCGACGCCCTCCACGAGGTGCGCTGGCACCAGGACGGGACGCTCGCCTTCCGGCGGTCGTGCGCCCACGGGGTGTGCGGGTCCGACGCCATGGTCATCAACGGCCGCAACCGGCTGGCCTGCGTGCTGCTCATCAAGGACGTGGGCCACGACATCACCGTGGAGCCGCTGCGGGGCTACGACGTGCGCAAGGACCTGGTCGTCGACATGGAGGGGTTCTGGGAGCAGCTGAAGTCGGTCAAGCCCTGGCTGGTGGCGCCGCCCCCCGAGCCCGGCGAGCGGGAGCGGCTGCAGTCCCCCGAGGAGCGCCACGCCTACGACGACACCACCAAGTGCATCCTGTGCGCGGCGTGCACCACCTCCTGCCCGGTGTCGTGGGCCAACGACCGGTTCGTGGGGCCGGCGGCCATCGTGAACGCCCACCGGTTCATCTTCGACTCCCGCGACGAGGCCAAGGGCGAGCGGCTGAAGAACCTCGACGGCCGGGATCGGGTGTGGGGCTGCCGCACCGCCTTCAACTGCACCGACGCCTGCCCGCGGGGGATCAAGGTCACCCAGGCCATCGAGGAGGTCAAGCGGGCCATCGTTCGCGGCGAAGGTTGAAAAAGGGAACTTCGCCGCCGGCGGCGAAGGGAAGAGGCGGGGAGGGGGGCTGACCGCCGGCTAGCTGGAGCTCGGCGGGTGCAGCCCGCAGAGCTACGTGCTGACGACAATCGACAAGGAGCGCGGCTGCGACCCGGTCGCGGCCCCGCAGCCCCGCCAACCACGGCAGCCGCAGCGGCTGCCCGGGCTGGGGGGGCGACCCGGCAAGCTGTGGGTGCTGGCCACCGTCCTGGCCGTGGTGGCCTCGGGGGCGGCCCTGTCCCGCATCTCCATCCTGGGGTTCTCCCTGGGGCTGGGGCTCCTGCGGGGGGAGGCGGTGGAGGCCGAGGTCATCACCTTGGAGCCGCAGCTGCCCTACGGCAAGGGCATGTGGATGTGGCAGCCCAACAAGTCCGACGGGGGCGACGTGGACGCCATCATCCGGCGGGCCAAGGAGGTCGGCCTCACCCACATCTACGTGCGCACGGGGTCGAGCTGGGACGGCTTCTACGCCGCCGGGTGGCTGGACCAGATCCTGCCCAAGGCCCACGCCGCCGGTATCCGCGTCTACGGCTGGGACTTCCCCCGCCTGATCGACCCGGCCGCCGACGTGGAGCGGGCGCTGGCCGCCATCAACCACCGGACGCCGGGCGGCCACCGCATCGACGGCTTCGCGGCCGACATCGAGACGCCGTCGGAGGGCACGAGGATCAGCGCGGGGGCGGCGACCGCCTACGGCGACGCCCTCCGGGCCGGTGCCGGTGAGGGCTACCCGCTCATCGCTTGCGTGCCCCGCCCGTCGCCGTGGACCAAGTCGTTCTTCCCCTACGCCGAGGTGGTCGCCCGCTTCGACGCGGTGGCGCCGATGGTCTACTGGCTCAACCGCCAGCCCGGGCCCGACGTGCGGGGCGCCATCCACGACCTCCAGCCCCTGGGCAAGCCCGTCTTCCCTGTGGGCCAGGCTTACGACGGGGCCCCCGAGGGAGGCCGCCGGGGCGTGCCGCCCCGGGAGGAGCTGCAGACGTTCATGCAGGTAGCCCAGGCCGAGGGGGCGCAGGGCGTGTCGTTCTGGTCCTGGCAGGCGGCCGACCAGCAGGCGTGGGACGCCATCCGCGACGCCTCCGAGTTCACCGGCCCGCTCCCGAAGAAGGCCCCCGCCGTGCTCGCCGTTCAACCCATAGTGCTCGAAGCGGGCTGAAGCCGCTCGACCCAGACCCACCCCGGCGGGGCGTCGTGCGGGCCGGCACCGGGGCCCGCCGCGGCCCGGCACAGGGCTCGGGCCAGGTGGGCCGGCCGCCCGGCGGGGGCGCCCGCCACCGGCACCTGGATGGGGGCGTGGAAGACCGGCTCCAGGCGGCGGCCCCCGACCCGGGCGGCCGCCACCAGGCCCCGATCGTCCAGCTCCACGCCGCCGGCGTCGGGGGCGGGCGAGGCCCAGTCCCTCAGGCCCCAGGTGTGGGAGCGGGCGCCCGTGCCGGCGACGGCCAACCGCCGCGCCCCCACCAGCACCTCGCCGTGGACCTCGCACGGCTGCCCGTACCCGCCGGGGTGGGGAGCGGGGCGGCCCGTCGCCTCCCAGCCGAGGTCGAGGCCCAGGGGGACGGGATGGCCCCTCTCCCGGCCGTAGGCCTCCACCGGGTCGTCCAGGGCCACCGCCATGGCCTCCAGGCCCACGCTCCAGTGGTCGAACGGCGCCTCGCAATAGGGCTCGGCCCACAGCCCGGCGGCCCGGATCTCCAGCGAGGGCAGCCGGGGCGGGGTCACCTCGTGCTCCCTGACCAGCACGAAGGCCACGTCCTCGCCCACCACCGCCGTCCACCACCACGCCCGCCCCTCGCCGGGGCGGAGGGTGAGGCGGGCGTAGCCGCCCAGCGCCCCGTCGCCGGCGGCGAAGTCGAAGTGCCAGGCTTCCTCCCACGCGACGTCGCCGCTCGGGGCGTGGGCACGCTCGTCGGCGTCGAGGAAGGAGATCTCGGCCATGATGGAGGGGTGGGCCAGTTTCTCTCGCCTGAGTGGCTGGCGGAGCTGGGCGGCGCCGCCGCCGCCAGCGAGCCGCTGCGGGCGGCGTCCGCCGGCGTGCGCCTCACCGTGCGCCACGTGGTCACGGGCGGGCCCCGGGGCGACGTGGAGTACCGGGTGCGCTTCGACGACGGCCGGGTCGAGGTGCTGGCCGGGCCGGGCGAGGCCGACGTGGAGGTCCACCAGGACTACGAGACGGCGGCGGCGGTGAGCCGGGGGCGGCTGACGCCGGCCACCGCCTTCGGGTCCGGGCGGATGCGCCTCGGCGGCCGCCCCGGCCTGCTGGCCGAGCACCGGGACACCCTGGGCCGGCTGGGGGACGTGTTCGCGGCGGTGCGATCGGGCACCACGTACTGATGGCCCGCACCCACTACCAGCTGTTGGGCGTGGGGCCCCACGCCAGCCGGGACGAGATCCGCCGGGCCTACCGCGGCCTGGCCCAGCGCCACCACCCCGACGCCAACCCGGGCGCGCCCGACGAGGCCCGGGCGGTGATGGCCGATCTCAACCGGGCCTGGGAGGTCCTGGGCGACCCCGAGCGCCGCCGGGCCTACGACCTGGCCATCGGGGTCACCCCCCGGCCCCGGCTGCCCTTCGAGCCGCTCGCCGGGGACGGCGCCGACGACCCCGACGACGTCGCCCACCTGCTCGACGACGTAGACGTGCCCGCCCGCCCCCAACGACCGTCGGACGTGCTCATCGCCATCCCCGTCCTGCTGCTGGTGATCGCGGTGGTCACCTTCGCCTTCAGCGCCATGTCCGGCAACGAGAACCTGCGCAACGCGTCCATGGCCATGGCCCCCGTGACCGCCGGCTCGTTCGTGGCCGCCCCCCTGATCATGATGCTGCGCAACCGCGACCGCAGCCGGGACGGCGGTTAGCACCCGGCGAGGCTCCTCAGCCTCCGGCCAGGGCGACCGCCTCGGCCTGCTTGGCCCTCACCGCGGCGGCGGCGGCGTGGAGGGCGGCCAGCTCGTCCTCGGTCAGGCCCAGCTGCACCACCTCCTCGACCCCGGACGGGCCGAGGCGGGCGGGCACGCCCAGGTAGACGCCCTCGATCCCGTACTCGCCCGCGAGCCAGGCGCTCACGGGGAGCACGTCCCCTCCGGGGACGACGACGGCCTTGACCATGGCCTCGGCTGCCGCCGCCGGGGCGAAGTAAGCGGAGCCGGTCTTGAGCAGGCCCACGATCTCCGCCCCCGCGTCACGGGTGCGGGCCACCTCCTCGGCGACGGCGTCCTCGCTCAGCACGGCCGACAGCGGCCGCCCGCCGATCCACGAAGCCGACGGCACCGGCACCATGGTGTCGCCGTGCGAGCCGAGGGTGAGGGCCTTGACCTGGGAGGGGTCCACCCCCGCCCGCTCGGCCAGGAAGTGGCGGAAGCGGGCGGTGTCGAGCACGCCGGCCTGGCCCATGACCCGGTGGCGGGGCAGCCCCGACACCTCGGCGGCCAGCGCCGTCATCTCGTCGAGGGGGTTGGTGACGACGACGAGCACGGCGTCGGGGGCCACGTCGAGCAGGCGCCGGGTGACGTCGGCGACGATGCGGGCGTTGGTCTCCAGCAGGTCGAGGCGGCTCATCCCCGGCTTGCGGGCCACCCCGGCGGTGATGACGGCCACCGCCGACCCGGCCGCCTCCTCGTAGCCGTTGGTGCCGGTGACCCGGGTGCGGAACCCCACGATGGGCCGGCTCTGCATGAGGTCGAGGGCCAGCCCCTGGGGCCGCCCCTCGATCACGTCGGTGAGCACGACCTCTTCGAGGTAGCCGCCCTCGGCCAGGCGCTGGGCCAGCGTCGAGCCGTAGAACCCGGCCCCGACGACGGTCACCTTCATCATCTTCTGGTCACCGTTTCGGTTGCCGGGACGCTCTCACGGTGACCAGTTCGCAGAGGGGGGCTCACCCCCGACATACTGGTCACCGTTTTGGTTGCCGGGACGCTCTCACGGTGACCAGTTCGCAGCCAGGGCTCACAGCCGGTCGACGATCGCCGCCGCGAACTCGGACGTCTTGACCTCGGTGGCGCCCTCGGTGAGGCGGGCGAAGTCATAGGTGACGATCCCCTCGCCGATGGTCGCCTCCAGGGCCCGCACGACGTCGTCGGCCGCCTCCTGCCACCCCAGGTGCTCGAGCATGAGCACGCCCGACAGCAGCAGCGAGCCGGGGTTGACCTTGTCCTGGCCCGCGTACTTGGGGGCGGTGCCGTGGGTGGCCTCGAAGACGCCGTGGCCGGTCACGTAGTTGATGTTCCCGCCGGGGGCGATGCCGATGCCTCCCACCTGGGCAGCCAGGGCGTCGGAGGCGTAGTCGCCGTTGAGGTTGGTGGTGGCGATCACGTCGAACTCCTCGGGGCGGGTGAGCACCTGCTGGAGGAAGATGTCGGCGATCGTGTCCTTGACCAGGATGCGGTCGCCGGGCCGGCCCCCGCAGTCGTCCCACGTCACGGCGGCTCCCGCGAACTCCTCCCGCGCCACCTCATAGCCCCACGCCCGGAAGGCGCCCTCGGTGAACTTCTGGATGTTGCCCTTGTGGACGAGGGTGACCGACTGGCGGCCCCGCTTCACCGCGTAGTCGAGGGCGGCCCGCACCAGCCGCTTCGACCCGGTGATCGACACGGGCTTGAGGCCCACCCCGGAATCGGGCCGCACCTCCCAGCCGAACTCCTCCCGCACGAACTCGATCAGCCGCTTGGCCTCGGGCGTGCCCTCCTGCAGCTCCTTGCCGGCGTAGACGTCCTCGGTGTTCTCCCGGAAGATCACCATGTCGACCTTCTCCGGGTGCTTCACCGGCGACGGCACCCCCCGGAACCACCGCACCGGGCGCAGGCACACGTAGAGGTCGAGGATCTGGCGCAGGGCCACGTTGAGGCTGCGGATGCCGCCGCCCACGGGCGTGGTGAGGGGGCCCTTGATGCCCACCACGTGGTCGCGGAACGCGGTCACCGTCTCCTCGGGCAGCCACTCCCCCGTCTCCTCGAAGGCCTGCTGGCCGGCCAGCACCGGCTTCCACGTGATACGCCGGCCGTGCTTGGCCACCGCCGCGTCGATCACGGCCTGGGCCGCCGGCCAGATGTCGACGCCGATCCCGTCGCCCCGGATGAAGGGGATGATCGGCTCGTCGGGGACGTTCAGCCGGCCGCCGGCTTCGACCGTGATCCGTTCGGGCGCCATCCCGGCAGGTTAGTGACCGGCGGCCGGGGCCAGACCCAGGTTGGCGTAGATCTCCCTCGTGGCCGTCGAGCGGTTCAGGGTGTAGAAGTGCAGGCCGGGGGCGCCGGCGTCGAGCAGCTGCTGGCACAGCTCGGTGGCCATGTCGATGCCGGCCCGGCGCTGGGCGGCGTCATCGCCGGCGGCAGCCAGCCGCTCCACCACCTCGGGCGGCACGTCGGTCCCCGACAGCTGGGCCATGCGCCGCACCCTCGACAGGTTGGTGACGGGCATGAGCCCGGGCAGGACCGGCTTGTGCATGCCCCGCTCCGCCAGATCACTCACCAGCCCGAGGTAGTCGTCGAGGCGGAAGAAGAACTGGGTGATGGCGAAGTCGGCCACCTCCAGCTTGTCGGCCAGGTGGTCGCGGTCGGAGGCCCGGTCGCCGTGTGAGTTGGGGTGGAGCTCGGGGTGGGCGGCCACCCCGATGGAGAAGCCGCCGATGGCGCGGGCCAGCTCCACCAGCTCGATGGCGTGCTTCAGCTCGCCCGTGCCCGCCTCCTCCTCGGGCGGCGGGTCGCCCCCCAGGGCCAGCAGGTTCTCCACCCCCGCCTTGCGGAAGTCGACCAGGATCTCGGCCAGCTCCAGGCGGCTGTGGACCACGCACGTCAGGTGGGCCATGGGGGTGAGCGACGTGGTGCGCAGCATGCCCGCCACCAGGTCGTGGGTGCGCTGGCGCGACGCCCGCCCGCCCCGGTAGGTGACCGACACGAACGACGGCTGGAGCGGCTCCAGCTCCCGCAACGTGCGCACGAGCACGGCCTGCTCCTCGTCGTTCTTGGGCGGGAAGAACTCGAAGGAGTAAGTGCGCCCCTGCATCAGGAGATCGGCGACCTTGGCCATCAGGCTCCCTTGTCGGCTCGGTGCGACCGCCGCTCGGCGGCCTCCACGGCGTTGCGCAGCAGCATGGCCCGGGTCATGGGACCGACGCCGCCGATGCGGGGCGTCACCCAGCCCGCCACCTCGGCCACGCCCTCGTCGAGGTCGCTGATCACCCGCCGGCCCTCCATGGTGACGCCCGCCCCCACCACCGCCGCCCCCGGCTTGATCCAGTCGGGCTTGACCAGGCCGGGCGACCCCGCCGCCGCCACCACGATGTCGCCCAGGCGCACGTAGGGGGCCAGGTCGGCCACGCCGGTGTGCACGACGGTGACGGCGGCGTTGGCGTTGCGGCGCTTGAGCGCCAGCAGGTTGGCCAGAGGGCGGCCGATGGTGAGGCCCCGGCCGATGATGACCACGTGGCGCCCCTCGATCGGCACCCCGTGGCGCACCAGCAGCTCCTGGATGCCGGCGGGGGTGCACGGGATCGGCCCGGCCGCCCCCTGCACCAGCTTCCCGAGGTTGACGGGGTGGAGGCCGTCGACGTCCTTGGCCGGGTCGACGGCGAACAGGGCCGCCTCCTCGTCCAGGGGGGCCGGCAGCGGCGTCTGGACCAGGAACCCGTCGATGTCGGGGTCGGCGTTGTAGCGGTCGATCACCTCGTGGAGGACGTGGCTCGGGGTGGCGGCGGGTAGGCGCTCGCCGAAGGAGGCGATGCCCACCTGGGCGCAGTCCTCGTGCTTGAGGCGGACGTAGGCGGCGCTGGCCGGGTTGTCGCCCACCAGGATGGTGCCCAGGCCGGGCCGCACCCCCGCCTCGACCAGGGCCGCCACCCGCTCGGTCAGCTCCGCCCGGATCTCCGCCGCCACCGCCGCCCCGTCGAGGATCGCCGCCCCCATCAGGCCATCAGTGGCGGAACTGGCGCTCGCCGGTGAAGACGAGGGCGATGCCGTGCTCGTCGGCGGCCGCCACCACCTTGTCGTCGTTGACGCTCCCCCCCGGCTCGACCACGGCCGCCACGCCGGCGGCGGCCACCATGTCGAGGCCGTCGCGGAACGGGAAGAAGGCGTCGCTGGCGCAGGCGCCCCCCTTGGCCCGCCCCGCCGCCTTGCGCACCGCCAGCTCGCCGGGGTCGACCCGGTTCTGCTGGCCGGCCCCGATGCCCACCGCCATGCCGCCGGCGGCCAGCACGATGGCGTTGGACTTGACGTGGGCGCACACCCTCCACGCCAGCTCCAGGTCGGCCCACTGCTCGGGCGAGGGGTGGGCCTTCGACACCACCCGCCACGACGCCCGGTCGGCCGCGAACCGGTAGGGCTGCTGCACGAGCCACCCGTCCGCCACCGGCCGCAGGTGGAGGCGCTCGCCCGGCCGGGGCGGGGCGGACAGCAGCCGGGTGTTCTTCCTCTTGGCCCCGAAGCGGGCCAGGGCGCCCTCCGACCACCCCGGGGCGATCACCACGTCGGCCTTGGGGTTGGCCACCATCTCGTCGGCCAGGGCCTCGTCGACGGGCCGGTTGAGGGCCACGATCCCGCCGAAGGCCGACATGGGGTCGCACTCGAAGGCCCGGTCGTAGGCGGCGGCGATGTCGTCGGCCACCGCCACCCCGCACGGGTTGGCGTGCTTGACGATCACCGCCGCCGGCGCCGGGGTGCCAAGGTCGTGCACCAGGTGCCAGGCGGCGTCGGCGTCGACCAGGTTGAGGTAGGACAGGGCCAAGCCGCCGTGCTGGACCACCTCGTCCCAGAAGCCGGGAGCGCCGGCGACCCGGTAGCGGGCCGCGTCCTGATGGGGGTTCTCGCCGTAACGCAGCTCGCCCGCCCGCTCGATGGCGAGGTGGACGGTGGGAGGCAGGCTCTCGCCTCCGCCGTCGGCGTCGAACCACTCCACGATGGCGGCGTCGTAGGCGGCGGTGTGGGCGAAGGCGGCCCGGGCCAGGCGCCGCCGGGTGTCCCCCGACAGGGCGCCGGCCGCCCGCAGCTCGTCCAGCGCCGGCCCGTAGTCGGCGGGGTCTACCAGCACGCCGACCGAGGCCGAGTTCTTGGCCGCCGCCCGCACCATGGTCGGCCCTCCCACGTCGATCATCTCCACCGACGGCTGGGACCGGAACGGGTAGAGGTTGCACACCACCAGGTCGATGGGGGCGATGCCCTGGGCCTCCAGGTCGACGGCGTGACCGGGCTTGGACCGGTCGGCCAGGATGCCGCCGTGGATGGCGGGATGGAGGGTCTTCACCCGTCCGCCCAGCATCTCGGGGCTGCCGGTGACCTCCTCGACGGCGGTGACGGGCAGGCCGGCGCCCGCCAGGGCGGTGGCCGTGCCGCCGCTGGCCACCAGCTCCCAGCCCAGGTCGTGCAGGCCGTGGGCCAGCTCCACCAGACCGGTCTTGTCCCAGACCGACAGCAGCGCCCTCACGCCGCCGACCGTACCAGCGCGCCGCCTACCGTTCCCTTTCCAACCGGGGGGCAGCGTGGTTCACTGTCGGCGGTCCGAGCAGGGAGAACGGGTGAACTTCAGCCGACTGTCGCCAGGGGAGAAGCTGATCTTCGGCTGCGGGCTCGCGCTGCTCATCCTGTCGTTCATGCCCTGGTTCAAGCTGGTCTCCATCGAGCGCACCGCCTGGAGCAACCTCATCAGCTCCCTCGGGGTGATCGCCGGGATCCTCATGGTCCTGCAGATCCTCCTCACCCGCTTCGGGTCGGCCAAGCTCCCCACGCCCAAGCTGCCGTGGGGGCAGGTCCACCTCATCCTGGGCGTCTTCGCCATGGTGATGGTCTTCGCCCAGGCCCTGATCGGCGACACCTTCGTCGTCCCCGGCTTTGGCGAGGTGACGCTGGAGCGGCGGCCCAGCCTCATCCTCGGGACCCTCGCCGCCTTCGGGCTGGCCTACGGCGGGTACGTCCGCAGCAAGGAGCGGGAGGGTGCGGGCGGCGGCTACCCCTGAGCCCGCCCCAGCACGGCGGCCATGGCCGAGCCCAGCTCGGTGGGATTGGCCACCACCGTGGCCCCTGCCCCCCGCAGGGCCTCCACCTTGGCCGACGCGCTGCCCGAGCTTCCGGAGATGATGGCCCCGGCGTGGCCCATGCGCCGGCCGGGCGGGGCGGTCATCCCGGCCACGTAGGCCACCACCGGCTTGCTCATCTCCCCGGCGATGAAGCGGGCGGCGCGCTCCTCGTCGTCGCCGCCGATCTCGCCGATCAGGATGACGGCCTCGGTCTCGGGGTCGTCCTCGAACGCCCGCAGGCAGTCGACGAAGCGGGTGCCGGGCACGGGGTCGCCGCCGATGCCCACGCACGTCGTCTGACCCAGCCCCTGGCGGGTTAGCTCCTGCAGGGCCTGGTAGGTGAGGGTCCCCGACCGGGACACCACCCCCACGGGGCCGCCGGCCAGGGCGATCTCGCCCGGCGTGATGCCCACGTTGCAGCGCCCCGGCGAGATGACGCCCGGGCAGTTCGGCCCCACCAGCCGGGTGCCCCGGAACTGCGACGCCAGCCGGTCGACCAGGCGCAGCTCGTCGTGGACGGGGATGCCCTCGGTGATGCACACCACCAGGCGGATGCCCGCCTCGGCCGCCTCCAGAACGGCCGCCGCCGCCATGCGGGCGGGCACGAAGATCACGCTGGTGTCGGCGGCCGTCTGCGCCACCGCGTCGGCGACCGCGTCGAACACCGGGATGCCATCCACGTCCTGGCCGCCCTTGCCCGGGGTCACCCCCGCCACCACCTGGGTGCCGTAGGCCCGGTTGCGCAGGCCGTGGAAGCGGCCCTGGCTGCCGGTAAGCCCCTGCACCACCACGCGGGTGGAGGCGTCGACGAATATGCTCATCCGCCCGCCGCCAGGGCCACCGCCGCCTGGGCGGCGTCGAGCATGGTGGGCTGGGACACGAGCCGATCGGACTGGTGATCGGCCAGCAGGACCCGCCCCTCCTCCGCGTTGGTGCCGTCGAGGCGGACGACGATGGGGCTGCGCAGGTCGACGCGGCCCATGGCGTCGAGGATGCCCCGCGCCACCTCGTCGCAGCGGGTGATCCCCCCGAAGATGTTGACGAGCACGGCCCGCACCTTCTCGTCCCCGTCGACCACCTCCAGGGCGGCGGCGATCACGTCGGCGCTGGCGCCTCCGCCCACGTCGAGGAAGTTGGCCGGCGTCCCCCCCGCCTGGCTGACCACGTCGAGGGTGCTGAGGACGAGGCCGGCCCCGTTGCCGATCACGCCCACCGTGCCGGTGAGCCCGACGTAGTTGAGCCCCCGCTCACGGGCCCGCCGCTCCCGCTCGTCGTGCCACTCGGCGGTGCCCCACTCCTCCCACTCGGGATGGCGGAAGCGGGCGCTGTCGTCGAGGCTGACCTTGGCGTCCAGCGCCACCAGCCGCCGGTCGGCCGTCACGATGAGGGGGTTGACCTCGACCAGGTCGGCGTCACCCCCGGTCAAGGCCCCGAACAGGGTGACGAGCATGGC
The DNA here is from genome assembly GCA_035540235.1 of Acidimicrobiales bacterium. Taxonomy (GTDB): domain Bacteria; phylum Actinomycetota; class Acidimicrobiia; order Acidimicrobiales; family AC-14; genus JBFMCT01. The sequence continues at coordinate 13,836 of DATLGZ010000016.1, forward strand.
CGCCGCCTGGTCGTGCACGTCGGAGGCCAGCCCGGCCGCCTCCGCCCACGAGCGGGCATCGGCCTCGGACAGGCCGCCGTTCGGGCTGATGGGCAGGCGGGCGATGGCCTCGGGCTCGGAGGCCGCCACCTCCTCGATGTCGACACCCCCCCGGGCCGACAGCATGCCGAGGTAGCGCCGCTCGGCCCGGTCGACGGTGAAAGAGGCGTAGTACTCCTCGGCCACGTCGGCGGCCGCCTCCAGCCACAGCCGGCGGACCAGGTGGCCCCGGATGTCGAGGCCCAGGATGGCCTCGGCCGCCGCCCTCGCCTCGGCCCCGTCCCGGACCAGGCGGATCCCGCCCGCCTTGCCCCGTCCACCCACCCGGACCTGGGCCTTTACCGCCACCGGGTAGCCCACCGACCCGGCGGCGGCCACCGCCTGGTCGGGCGTGTCGGCCACCGCTCCCGCCGGCACGGGCACGCCCATCCCGGCCAGGAACTGCTTGCCCTGGTACTCGAAGAGGTCCATCAGGAGGCCCTGGCCCGCTCGCGGGCGTCCAGCGCCTCCTCCAGCCAGGCGGTGATGGCGGACAGGCTCGCCCCCGGGGTGAACAGGGCGGCCACGCCCATGGCCTTCAGCGCGTCGGCGTCGGAGGCAGGGATGATGCCGCCGCCAAAGACCAGCACGTCGCCCGCACCCTGGTCGCCCAGCAGGTCGAGCACCCGGGGGAAAAGCGTCATGTGGGCGCCCGAGAGGAGCGAGAGCCCGACGGCGTCGGCGTCTTCCTGCACCACGGTGGCGGCGATCTGCTCGGGAGTTTGGTGGAGGCCGGTGTAGATGACCTCGAAGCCGCTGTCGCGAAGGGCCCGGGCGACGACCTTGGCGCCCCGGTCGTGCCCGTCGAGCCCCGGCTTGGCCACCACGACCCGGTACCGGCGCTGCATCAACGCATACTAAACGGGTGCCCCCGACCGCCCGGAAGCCGCCGTCCGCCGCCACGCTGGTCCTCACCGGCGTGGGCGGGGTGGCGGCCGGGGTGGTGATCTTCCTGCTGGTGCTGTCGCTCACCCGCTCCCGCTCGGTCGAGCAGGCGGCCGACGCCCGCTTCAGGGTGGGGTCGGCCGAGCGCCTGGCCGAGGTGGTGGCCCGCGACGGTCCGCTGCTCTTCCAGGACCTCCTCAACCGCTCTCGCGACATCTACGTCCAGCACCTGGGCGGCGACGACTGGCGGGCCTTCGACGCCCGCCCGCCCGGGGCTCCCCGCCGCTGCGTGCTCGAGTGGCGCCAGGCCGATCGCAGCTTCGTCGACCCCTGCGAGGGGCGCACGTTCCCGGCCGACGGGTCGGGGCTCGCCTCCTACCCGACCGAGGTGGACGGCGGCCGGGTCTACGTCGACCTCAGACCGTGAGGGCGGGGCCGATGTCGAACGAGTAGATCGAGTAGTTCGGGTTCTGGTTGAAGTTGCGGGGGATGCCGGCGGCGGTGGCCTCCCGCAGGGCGGGTAGCGAGCGGCGGTTGGCGGGGTCCTGCCAGGCCCGCAGGAGGGCGCCCGTGAAGGCCCCGTTGGCCTGGCCGTCGCGGCTGAACTCCGAGTCCTGGCACCCCGAGAGAAGCACCACCGTCGCCCCGAGCGACGTGAGCTGCTTGGTCGGGATCGACTTCTGGAGCGAGTCGTAGAGGTCGGCGTTGGCCGCCTCGGTGGCCTCGGCCACGTCGAAGGGAAGCTGCTTGGGGACGCTGAACTCGTCGAGGGCGCCACCGGGGCGGGCCCGGGTGACGGTGCCGCTGTGGCAGCTGTCCGAGAACACCACGATCCGCACGCCCGGCCGGAACTCCGAGAACAGGGCGAACAGCTCGTCGTCGATCAGCTCCCGATCGAACAGGCACCACGTCTCGTCGAGGGCGTCGTGCTCGGGGTCGTCGTCGGGGTTGGTGTTGCGCACCTGGCCGCCGTGGCCCGAGTAGGTGAGGAAGAAGATGTCGCCCGTGTCGAGCTCCTGGGCGATCGCCTTGACCTGGCTGATGACGTCGTTGGCCTTGGCGGCGGCCGTCATCAGGGGGCCCCGCACCTCGAACCCCTGGCCTCCCGCCAGCTGGGCCATGTCGCGTGCGTCGTTCTCGCACGCCCGCAGCTCCCCCCGCCAGGGGTTGCCGTTGCCGTCCCGGTAGTGGTTGGGGTCGACCTCGTTGAGCCCGATGTGCAGTGATATCCCGCGCGCCATGTGCCGCCTCCCGCTCCCGACGTCGTGCCCGTAGAGCCTGCCAGACGGGGGCGGGGCGCGCCCGGAGAGAGCCGCTCAGGAGGTCAACAGGCGATGTTGGGCGTGCACTGGCCCTGGGCGTTGCCGAACGCCCGGTTGCCGCCCCCGTCGGTCACCCCGCTGACCGCCCTGATCCCGAACCCGCCGTTGCGGTACGACGTGTTGGCGGTGAGGGTGGTGTGGGGAGCGTTGATGAAGATGCCGTCGAACTGGTTGCCACTGGCGACGTTGCGCTCGACATGCGTACCGGTGGGCTGCGGCTCCACCCGGATGCCCGTCCGGTTGTTGGTGGCGAAGTTGGCGGACACGACGGTGCCCGTCGACGCCCCTCGCACCAGCACACCCTCGTTGTTGTTCCTGAGCTGGTTCTGGGACACCACGGTCCCCGCGCTGTCCGAGACGAACACCCCGGGCCCGTTCAGCCGCCCCTCCGCGGTGTTGCCCGACACGACCGTGTCGACGCCGTTGGTGGCGTTGATGGCCGCCGCTGGCCCGTTCCTCCCGTTGCGGAGGAGCGTGTTGCCCGCGATCTGGTTGCGGTGGAAGGGGCCGGGCGCGCTCGGGAACGGGGCTTGGTTGATGCCGCTGAACCCCGAATCGGTGATCGTGTTGGCCTGGATGACGTTGTCGTGGCCGTTGAATAAGACTCCTGAGCCGGCCCCCATCGCGATCGTGTTGCCCTCGACCCGGTGGCCCGTGCCCGTCATCTGGATCCCGCTGAAGCGGGTGGTGTTGGTGACGGTGTTCTTGACGATGCGAACGCCGTCGGCGGTCTGGCCCGTCGTCGAGCCGAACACACCGATGCCCAACTCGTTGGCATCCAGGGTCAGCCCGGTGATGAGGGCGTTGTTGGCTCCGGGGCTCACGGCCACGCCGCGGTTGAAGCCCCGGACGGTGCCGTTGCGGACGATCACGCTGGTGCGGTTCGAGCCGATGGATACACCGCTGAAGCCTTGCTGCGGATCCGCAGCGATGGGCCCGGTGATCGTGTGGCCGCCAAGGTCGACCACGACGTTGGAGGCGCCGACGAACAGGCCGTGAGCGGGGCAGTTGAGGTTGCTGGTCAGCTTCACGCTCTCGGTGATCAACGAACCACAGGTGACCGCCGCCCCGGCGGTCCCCGCCGTCACCACCATGCCGGCGGCGCCGGTCACCGCCGCCAGAGCCGCCCGTGCCATCCGTCGCTTCATGTGAACCGCCCTCCCCAGTCCGCCGCCCGCCGTGGGCCGCGCGCCTTGGCGGCATCAAACCAGCCGTCCGGCCTGTGCCTCTAGGAATGGTTCAAGCAAGCAACGGTGGTCAGTCGATGGCCAGGTCGGCGACGTCGTCGCGCTCGGCGATGGGGGCGAGGAGGGCGGGCAGGTCCTCGCCTACCGGACCCACCACGTCGGCCTGGATGCGGGCGGTGCCGCCGCGGTGGCTGACCGACAGGTCCTTGACCGTGACCTTGTCCAGCCGGAGGAGGGCGGTGAGCATCTCCGTGGGGTCGGCACCAGGCGCCATCTCGACGATGATCGTCCCCCGCCCACGGGACAGGCGGCGCCGGATCCGCTCCCGGGGCGCCCGCAGGCCCACCAGGCTGACGAACAGGGCGAAGGTGGTGATGGTGGCGGCCGCCAGGCTTCCCACGCCCGCCGCCAGCCCGACCGCGCAGGTGACCCACAGGCTGGCCGCGGTGGTGAGCCCGCTCACGCTCCCGCCGTGCTTGAGGATGGCCCCTCCCCCGAGGAAGCCGACCGCCACCACCACCTGCGACGCCACCCGGGTGACGTCCACCTGGTAGTTGCTGTCGGCCCGGGGCTGGACGTAGGCGTCGAAGCCGTGCACCGAGATGATGCCGAACAGGCCGGCTCCCAGGGCGACGGCGATGTGGGTTCGCAGCCCGGCCGGCTGGTTGGAGACCTCCCGCTCGAAGCCGATGAGCCCGCCCAGCAGCAGGGCCACCAGGAGCCGCAGCGCCACCTGGGCGTCGGACACGGGCGGCTCGACCAGCGCCAGCCACGCCGCGGCCGGCACGGCCGTCAACGGGCCCGCTTCAGCGGCGCCCACGCCAGGAGCAGCCGCTTCTCGCCCACGGAGGGGAACCGCACCACGGCCTCGGCCTTGTCGTCCTCGCCGATGATCTCCAGCACCACGCCCTCGCCCCACTTGGTGTGGACGACGTCGTCGCCCACCCGCAGGCCCAGCCGGTCGCCGCCCGTGGTCCGCACCGGCGGCGGGCCGGCGGTACGGCGGGTGGCGGCATCGACGATCCGCTCCCGCCCGCCGCCGATGCCGCCGCCCGTGCTGCCGCCGTGGCGCCAGCTGCCGGAGCGCCGCTTGACGCCCTTCTCGGCCATGAGGTGCTCGGGGATCTCCTTGAGGAACCGGCTGGGCGGGTTGTAGTGGGTCGATCCGAAGAGCTGGCGGCTCCAGGCGTTGGTGAGGGCCAGCCGCTGGCGGGCCCGGGTGATGCCCACGTAGCAGAGGCGGCGCTCCTCCTCGAGCTCGTCGGGCTCGGTCAGGGCCCGCACGTGGGGGAAGACGCCGTCCTCCATGCCGATCATGAAGACGGCGGGGAACTCGAGTCCCTTGGCGGTGTGCAGCGTCATGAGCACGACGCTCGAGTCGTCGTCGCTCAGGTCGTCGCTGTCGGCCACCAGGCTGACCCGCTCGAGGAACCCGGCGAGGGTGGGCTGGTCGCCGGCGTCGACGGCGGCCTGCTCGTACTCCTTGGCCACCCCCACCAGCTCGGCCAGGTTCTCCAGCCGCCCCGCCGACTCCACCGACTCGACCGCCTCCAGCTCGGCCCGGTACCCGCTGCGCGACAGCAGCAGCTCCAGCAACGAGCTGGGCCCGCCCTCGTGGGCCCGCAGCTCGTCGAGCAGGGCCACCAGCTGGCGGATGCCGGCGAGGGCCCGGCCCGTCACCCCCGCCGACTCCGCCTTGAGCAGGGCGTCGGCGAAGGTGACGCCGTGGGAGGTGGCCCAGGTGTCGAGCTTGCCCACGCTGGTGTCGCCGATGCCCCGCTTGGGCACGTTGAGCACGCGCCGCAACGAGACCTCGTCGGCGGGGTTGACCGTGGTGCGGAGGTAGGCGAGGGCGTCCTTGATCTCGCGGCGGTCGTAGAAGCGGGTGCCGCCGATCACCCGGTAGGGGATGCCGGCCCGCACCAGGTGCTCCTCCAGCACCCGGCTCTGGGCGTTGGTGCGGTAGAAGACGGCCATCTCGCCCCACCGGAGGGGCTCGCCCTCGTGGAGGCGGAACATCTCCTGCGCCACCCACGCCGCCTCGTCGTGCTCGTCCTCGGCGTGGTAGCGCTGGATCAGCTCGCCGCCCACCTGCTCGGTCCACAGGGCCTTGGGCTTGCGCAGGAGGTTGTTGGCGATGACCGCGTTGGCGGCGTCGAGGATGGTCTGGGTGGACCGGTAGTTCTGCTCCAGCACGATGAGGGTGGCGTCGGGGAAGGCGTCCTCGAACTGGAGGATGTTGCGCATGTCGGCGCCCCGGAAGCGGTAGACCGACTGGTCGGCGTCGCCCACGACGCAGATGTTGCGGTGCTGGGCGGCGAGCATGACGACGAGGTCGTTCTGGGCCTTGTTGGTGTCCTGGAACTCGTCGACCAGAACGTGGCGGAAGCGGGCCTGGTAGCGGTCGAGGACCTCCGGGTGCTTGCGGAGCAGCTCCACGGCGACGACCAGCAGGTCGTCGAAGTCCATGGCGTTGGCCTCCCGCAGGCGCTTCTGGTACTCCCGGTAGACCTCGGCGATGCGGCGCTCGAAGATCGTGCGGGCCCGGTCGTGGTAGGCGTCCACCCCGACCACGTCGTTCTTGGCTGCGGAGATGACCCCGTGGACCGACCGGGGCGGGAACCGCTTGGGGTCGAGGTTGAGGTCGCGCAGCACGTAGCCGGTGAGGCGCTCGGCGTCGGCCTGGTCGTAGATCGTGAAGCTGGACGAGTAACCCAGGGCATGGGCGTCCCGGCGCAGGATGCGCACGCACGCCGAGTGGAACGTGGAGACCCACATCTTCTGCGCTACCGGCCCGACCAGCCGGCCGACCCGGTGCTTCATCTCGTCGGCGGCCTTGTTGGTGAAGGTGATGGCCAGGATCTCGAAGGGCGAGACGCCCTGCTCGCGGATCAGCCAGGCGATGCGGTGGGTGAGCACCCGGGTCTTGCCCGACCCGGCCCCGGCCACGATGAGCAGCGGCCCGCCCGGGTGCGTGACGGCCTCCCGCTGGACGGGGTTGAGGTGGGCGACGAGGTCGTCGGCGGGGGCGGGCATCCTGGCCAAGGCTACCGGCGGGGTACGACCGTTCCCCGCCTCTCGGGCGGCGGCCGACCCAAGAATCCGGCATCCTCGGGACTTGTATGGGCATCGACCAGTCGCCGGATTCGAGGGTCGCCGATTCGAGGGTCGCCGGATTCGAGTCGTGGTACCGCGACGAGCACCCTCGCCTGCTGGCGGCCATGGCCGTGGTTGCACGCGACACCGAGGTGGCCGGGGAGGTCACGGCCGAGGCCTTCGCCCGGGCGCTGGAGCGCTGGGACCGGGTGGCGGCCATGGAGTCGCCCGGAGGTTGGACCTACCGGGTCGCCCTCAACCTCGTCCGCCGCCGGGCCCGGCGGGCGGCCCTCGAGCGCCGCCTGCTCACCCGGCTGGCTCCTCCGGTGACGGCGGCCGTGCCCGCCCACGCCGTCGACGTCTGGCAGGCGGTCACCGGCCTGCCACCCCGTATGCGCACCGCGGTCGCCCTCCGCTACCTCGGCGGCCTCACCGAAGCCGAGGTGGCGGAGGCGATGGGGGTGGCCCCCGGGACGGTTGCCGCCACCCTCTCCGACGCCCGCCGCCGCCTCGCCACCCTCCTGGAGGTCACCCATGGC
>DATLGZ010000017.1:0-3658 GCA_035540235.1 Acidimicrobiales bacterium
CAACGAGCCCCTCACCATCAACGTCGTCCCCAGCCCGGCGAGCCCGCGTAGCGGGGAGGTCGTGAGCTTCGAGGTGGCCGTCGCCGACCCCGACCACCTGGTCAACGAGAACTGCGCGGAGGTCTCCTTCGGCGACGGCCAGGTGTTCCACGCCCCCTGCATCCCCCAGCCCGGCTGCCCGGCGGTGTACGGGCCGTGGACGCCGCCCAACCGGCAGCCCGGCTCGTTCACCAAGACCTACACCCACACCTACCAGGCGCCCGGCCAGTACGTCGTGCGGTTCACCTTCCGGTCGTGGGCCACCGACCGCTGCGCCGGTCTCGACCCCTACGCCAGCGAGCGCACCGCTCAGCTGGTCCTCACCGTCGCACCCCAGGGGACGTAGCCCAACCGGCAGAGGCAGGGCACTTAAAATGCCCCCAGTGAGGGTTCGAATCCCTCCGTCCCCACCGACCGACCGCACCTACACCGCCCGCCCCTCGCCGGGTGGGGGGCGGGCGCTCCGGCTAGGAGCCCGCCGGGCCCAGTGGCCCGGGGCCGGCGGGGCGAGATGCCGACCCCTTCAGCTCCACGAACAGCACGCGGGTCTCGGTGTCGCCGATGTTCTCGCCCCGGTGGACCTGGGCGGGCAGCCAGAGGGCGCACCCTGCTGGCAGCTCCACGTCGCGGGTGGCGCCGGCGACGTCGAGCCGCCGCCGGAACGACGAGAGCGTGTACATGACGCTGTCGGGGTGACGGTGGGGCGACGTGGCGGCCCCGGGCTCGTCCCGGTACTCGAGCACCCGGACGAGATCGTTCTCGAGGATCGTCCGGTACTTGTCGGGATCGGTGCAGGTGGGGTCGTCGTCGGCCATCGGCCTCCCGTCGGGGCGTGATACATCATAGTCAGACTTTATAGAGTTAGACTCTGACTACGATGGCAGACCCTGTCAAGGGGAGGACCGCGGCGGGCCGGCGGCGCGAGGAGCGGGCACGCGCCACCCGCGACCGGATAGTCGCCGCCGCCACCGCCCTGTTCCTCGACCGCGGCTACACCTCGACGACGGTGGAGGCCATCGCCTCCGAGGCCGGGGTGGCGGCCGCCACCGTCTACCAGGCGTTCGGCACCAAGTCGGCCGTGCTGGCCCGGGCCCTCGACGTCGCCGTGGCCGGAGACGCCGAGCCCGTTCCGCTCCTGGAGAGGGAGTGGGTGGCGGCCGCTCGCCGCCACGGCAGTCCCCGCCGCCGCCTGGCCGCCGTGGTGGAGCACACGGCCCGGATCGCGGCCCGGACCGCCCCCCTCAAAGCCGTCATGCGGGACGCAGCCGCCACCGAGTCCGCCATCCGCGAGCTTCTCGCTCGGGACGACGCCCGCCGTCTCACCACCCAGCGGGGCCTGCTGGAGGTGGCTCTAGGCCGGCCGCCAACCGACGAGGAGGCGGCCGTCTGCTTCCTGCTGGTGCACAGCGGAGCCTTCCTGCTCGCCTCGGAGCACCTCGGCTGGAGCGAGGACGGCTGGCGGCGGTGGCTGCTCGAGACGCTCGAGCGCCGCCTCCTGCCCGCGGCCGGGCTGGTTTGAGGCGCTGCCGCAGCCTCGGGTGGTGACGGTCACTCTCGCCCGGTCCGGGGGACGAGGTCTACCATGTCGAGCGGTAGCGCCAGCCCGAACCCGGCCGGGTGCCGGGCGCCGGACTGCAACGACCTTGCACCACCTCGACGACCGTGCCCAGCGAACCTCTGACCGCGTCCGGAGTCCTCCCCGACATCCACCTGCGCAAGGCGATCGAGGCCGGCCACATCTCCGCCGACCCCTACCGGATCGGCAGCGGCAGCGTGCAGCCCGCCAGCCTCGACCTCACCCTGGGGCCACGCGCCCACCGGCTGCGCTGCAGCTTCCTGCCCGACGCCAAGACCGTGGCCGACAAGCTGGCCGAGCACTCCATGGGCGAGTTCGACCTCCGCGACGGGGCCATCCTCGAGCGGAACCGGCCCTACCTCATCCCCCTGCGGGAACGGCTGTCGCTGCCTCCCGGCGTGCGGGCCAAGGCCAACCCCAAGAGCTCCACCGGCCGTCTCGACATCTTCACCCGGGTGATCACCGACCGCAGCTTCCGCTTCGACGAGATCGCCGCCGGCTACGAAGGAGGTCTGTGGCTGGAGGTGGTCTCCCGCTCGTTCACCGTGCGGGTGCAGGAAGGGCTGTCGCTCAACCAGCTCCGGCTGGTGGTGGGCGAGAGCCGGGTCTCAGACGCCGAGATCCGGGCCATCCACATCGACCAGCCCCTGCTCTTCGTCGACGAGGACCCCGTGGGCGAGGGCGACATCGCGGTGGCCGACGGCCTGTTCATGTCCCTCGACCTGCGGAAGCGGGCCACCGGAGAGGCTGTCGGCTACCGGGCCAAGAAGAACAGCCGGCTGCTCGACCTGGCCGGCCTCGAACGCCACGACCCCGACCTCTTCTGGGAGCCGGTGGTGCCCGAGCGGGAAGACCGGCTGGTGCTCGAGCCCGAGGAGTTCTACCTGCTGCTGTCGGCCGAGGCGGTGAGCGTCCCCCCCGGGTACGCGGCCGAGATGACGGCCTACGACCCCACCAGCGGGGAGTTGCGCACGCACTACGCCGGCTTCTTCGACCCCGGCTTCGGCTACGACCGGGCGGGAACGCTGCGGGGCAGCCGGGCCACGCTGGAGGTGCGGGCCCACGACGTGCCGTTCATGGTCGAGCACCGCCAGCCGGTGTGCAAGCTGAGCTTCGACCGCATGCTGGAGCCGCCCCACACCCTGTACGGAGCGGAGATCGGCTCGCACTACCAGTCGCAGCGGGTGACGCTCAGCAAGCACTTTCACCGCTCGGGGGCCAGCTCCAGCACGTAGCCCAGCAGCTGGACGCCCGGCTCGGGCACCCAGTCGCGCTCGGGCGCCCGCTGGAACCCCAGCCGCTCGTAGAGCCGCTGGGCGCCGGTCATGGCCAAGGTGGTGTGGAGGGAGATGCGGGCCTTGCCGGCCCGGCGGGCCTCCTCCATGCAGGCGAGGACGAGGGCGGTGCCCACCCCGGCGCGCTGGGCACGGGGCGCCACCACCAGCATGCGGATGCCCGCCTCGTCGGCCGAGTCGAACTCGGCGTAGGGGCCGGGCCCGGGGACGTAGGTGATGCTGCCCACCAGGGCGCCCGCCGCGTCGTAAGCCGCCAGCACCACGGCGTGGGCGGCCCGATCAGCCACGTCGGCCAGGATGGCCTTGTACTCCTCGGTGAGGGTGCCGGCCATGGCCTGCTCGTAGACGGCGATCGTCAGCTCCGCCACCGCCGCGTGGTCGGCCGGCGTGGCCGGGCGGATGAGCAGGCGCGGCTGAGCGCCGGCGGTCACGCCGCTTGAGCGGGAAGGGACCCGTCGAGATCGGACAGGGCGGCCAGAAGGCGCCGGCGGAGGCGGGCCGCCTCCTCGCCCTCCAGCCCGTTGGCCGCCACCACCCCTTCGACGAGGTCGACGAGCACATCGGCCAGCGGGCGGCCACGCACCCGCACGGCCACGATCACGCCTCCGTCGGGCCGGTGGCGGATCGTCCGCCGGGCGGCCGGGTCGGCGGGTGGGCTGCGGAAGCCGGGCACGACCAGCCCCTGGCGGCGGCACTGCTGGCCCAGGCGCCGGGCCGCCTCGGCGAAGGCCACGGCGGTGGCGGGGAC
>DATLGZ010000018.1:0-2457 GCA_035540235.1 Acidimicrobiales bacterium
CAGCATCGCCGACGACCTCGACGGCCCGGGGCGGCCGGGGCGGGTCGTCGAGGTCGTCGAGGTCGTCGGCGATGCTGGCCAGCTTCTCGGCCAGCGTGAGAGGGGCGCCGGTCGAGGCGGGGATCGCCGGCGGCGCGGCACGGTCGAAGGTGGGCCGGGCCGGGCTGCTGCGCAAGGCCCGCACGTCGTCGGTCAGCGCTCTTTCGAGCTGAGCGTCGAGCTGGTCGAGGTCGATCACTGGTGTACCCCCCGTCAGTTCTTCGCGGACGGGTATCGGCGCCGGGGCCGAAGAACTTGAGCCCCCCGCGCTGGCTAGACGGTTCCCGCACCTATAGGCTCCCGGCCCTTACCGGCGAGAGCCGGGGGGAGACCCGGGGGGGTTTGCATTGAGGTTGGGGATAGCTCTGCCGCGCGCGTGCCGGCGCGCCCTCACGCTGCTGGCCATGGCCGCCGCCGCCTGCTTCATGGCCGGCGCGTCCACCGTCACCGCGGTTCCGGCGGCGATGGCCGAGTGGATCGGCGTGAGGCCGGCCCGCGCCGACATCTCGTCGGTGCCGGCGCCGTTGCCGTTCGTGGTGCCCACCTCGCCCGAGCAGTGGTTCACCGCCGCCGGCCGGAACCAGGGGACCGAGGAGCCGGCCACCTTCCTGGCCGCCCTCGGCCTGCACGACAACCACGCCCTGGCCATCACCGGAGGGTGGGGCCGCACCTTCGGCGCCCCCACCTCCGACCACCACGTCAGCCGGACCGACTCCTGGGCCTACGACCTGGCCGTGCCCGGTGTTCTCGTCCCCACCGCGGCCACGGAGATGGCCGCCGCCCGCATCGCCTCCGCCCTGGGCCACCCCGGCTGGACGAGCGGCAACCTGATCACCCATTTCGAGGGGTACCGCTTCCAGCTCCTGTGGCGGGTGGGCGGGCACTTCGACCACGTCCACATCGGGGTGCGGAAGGTCGGCTGAGGTCCGGTGAGAGGGGGCGCCAGGCCCCCGCCCGAGCTACGGGGCCTGGATGAGGCCGATGACGTGGCCCTCGGGGTCGCCGAACAGGCCGACGACCAGGTCGGGCATGACCTCTTCGGGGCCCATCATGCGGGCGGCGCCCATGCCCTCGGCCTGGGCCAGCGCCGCCTCCACGTCGGGGACCTCGACGTAGAAGGTCACATGTCCCGGGTAGCCGTCGGGTCCCTGGGCCACGCCCCCGCCGATGCCCACGCCGTCGGCGTTGGTGTTCCCCTCGCGGGCGACCACGCCGTACCCCATGGGGTTGGAGGCGTCCACGTCCCAGCCGAACAGCCGCGAGTAGAACGACTGGAGGGCGGGCCCGTCCCGGCCCGTGATCTCGAAGTGGACGACGGGGCGCCCCACCGGTGGTGCCCCGCCTAGCGGGTGGCCAGGCCCACACCCCAGCGGCGGGCCCGGGCCGCCAGCAGCAGGGCGAGGGCGGCCAGGCTGGCCGTGGTGGTGGTCGACGCCGGGTCGGACGAGGTGAGCGGCCGCGACGACCGGATGGACGCCCCCGCCACCTCCTGGGCGAGCTCGTGGGCGGCGGCGACGGCGGCCGACGCCTCGGCCGTGACCTGGGCGACGATGGAGGCGCCGGGGTCGGCGGCCGACGCCGACGCCACGGAGGCGGCTACGGGGCCGGGCGAGGTGGTGGGGCCCGTCGCCGGCGCGCCGGCCGCCCCGGCCGGGCCGGCGCTCGCCGGGGCCGGGGCCGGCACCTGGGGCGCGGGCGAGGTCGCCACCTGGGCGTTGCCCGACGAGCCGCCGGTGGCGCCCGCCGTCCCGCCGGCGCCGGACGGTGTGCCGGACGGTGTGGCGGTGGCGGTGCCGAGCGGGGCGGTGTTGGTGGCGGTGGGGCTGGAGGTCTGCGAGCCGGTGGCGCCTGTGGGGCCGGTGTCGCCGCTGGTGGAGAGGGGCGTGCTGAGGGCCTGCGAGGTGGCGTCGCCGGTGTCGCCGGAGTTGGTGGAGCTGGCGTTGGCCGTGGCCGAGCCCGAGCTGCCGGTGGTGGCCGACGGGTTGACGGAGACGTTGGAGCTGCCCCCGGCGCCGCCGCTGGCGGAGGAGGCCCCGGTGGACGAACCACCGCCGCTCGTGGACGTCTGGGCCGCAGCCGGCCCGGCGATCAGGACGATCCCCGCCACCGAGGCGGCTGCCAGGCGGGCGAGGCGGGACGGAGGGGAAGATCGGGTCCGCACGGCTCTTTTGTAGCACGCCGGCCCGGCCCACCGTTTGGCGGCGGCGAGGGGGTGGGAGGCAGCCCGGGGTTGAGCAGCCAGCCCCGCCGGCGTTCGAGGCAGTCTGCGGCGCTTTTCGCGGGTCATCTGCCTACGACGGCCGGGCTCAGTCTCCCAGCGGGTCGAGGGTGGTGCGGGCCACCGCCGCGAAGGCGCGGTCGCGGTCGCTCCCGTCCATACCGGGCAGCCGGCCCGCCACCATGAGCACGTGCCCGCCC
>DATLGZ010000019.1:0-1685 GCA_035540235.1 Acidimicrobiales bacterium
GGAGCAGCCGCCCGGCAGCCGCCACCGCCCACACCGGCACCCCCCGCAGGCGGGCGACAGCGGCCGCCGCCCCCGACCCCTTCACCGCCACCAGCCCGCCCGGCCCCATGGCCACCGCCTCGACGAGGACGACCCCGGCGGTGGCCACCGCCGCCGCCAGGCCCGCTTCCGGGACCAGCTCACCCTGGCCGCCGGCCCGGCGGAGGGCGCTGACCAACGAGGCGCCCTCGTCGAGGGCGTCGACCACCAGCGCCCGCACGTCGCCCCGCCGGATGAGGGCGGCGGCCACCACCTCCGGATGGCCCAGGACCACGGCGGTGGCGTCCTCGGGCAGCTCGTAGGCGAGGGCGGCGGTGGTGGGGTCGCGAGCGAGCTCGTCGCCCGCCCGCCACGCCTCGTCGGCGGGGTCGGCGGCGCTGATCACCCGTGCCGCCACCCACCACACCGGCCCGCACGTGGGCTGGCGGCCCACGAGCCGCCGGCAGGCGGTGACCAGGCCGGCCGGGTCACCGGCGAACGAGGCGAGAGCCGACGCCGCCTCCCGGCCCAGCAGGGTGGGGTCCTCCCGCCCGGCTCGCGCCACCATCCGCAGCCGCTCGATGGGGTGCATCCCGCGCCCCTCGCCGCTAGCGCGGCTGCCAGACCATGAGGAACACGATGGCCACCAGGATCAGGTTGAGCACCGTGCCGACCAGCGCCACCTGCTTGCCCCGCTGCTCCAGCTCGGCGACCTGCGGGGGCGGCCCGCCCCCGCCCGCCCCGGGCGGCGGCCCGGCGGCCAGCTCGGCCATGAGCACGTTCATGCGCTTGAGGTTCTTGTAGTGGACGGCGTGGACGAGCCCCAGGGCGACGATGTAGAGGGTGAACGACAGGGTGATCCACAGGTCGCTGAAGCGGATGGCGCCGTCGCTCACCATGATCAGCAGGATGCCGAAGATGGGCACCGAGTAGATGATCCACTCGGCGTACTTGGAGAGCACGCTGAACGTCGCCTCGGAGATGGCCAGCCCCTCACGGCCCTTGCGGGCCTTGGCCTGGGCGCCAAAGGCGGGGGCGAGGATCGTGGGCCCGAAGCCGGCGATGACCGCCAGCAGGTGCAGCACGAGGATGAACTTGTAGATCCCGCTTCCCGGCCCCATGGCCGCGACGATAGTGGGCGGACCTGAGCGGGGCCGGTGTCCGCGCTAACTTTCGGCGCCGAAATGGTCACCAACCCGCCCCCCGACCTCGTCCTCACCCCCATCAGCGGGGTGGGCCGACCCGTACGAGGGTGGCTGACCACCTTCCACCTCTTCCTCGTGGCGGTGAACCCCAGCAACCAGCGCAGCACCTGGCTCGTGCCCACCGCCGCCCGCATCCTCACCAACTACGACCAGGCCGACTGCCGGGTGGCGTGGCTGGTCGCCGGCTACCCCGAGGACGCCCGCCGGCTGCTGGGCCGCTGGGCCAAGGACATCCTCACCTTCGTCGACCCAGATCTCGTCGCCATCCGCGCCTTCGGCCTGACCTCCCTGCCGGCGGCCGTCCACCTCGGGATGGACGGCAACGTGGTCAACGCCGCCGAGGGGTGGGACCCGCCGGCGTGGCGGTCGCTCACCCAGGAGCTGTCGCGGATCGTGCGCTGGAGCCACCCCCTCATCCCCGGTCCCCGGGACCCCGCGCCCTTCGAGGGCGCGGGGTCCCGG
>DATLGZ010000020.1:0-1941 GCA_035540235.1 Acidimicrobiales bacterium
CTCGGCGCCTGCCCCCGGCTCTCTGTGCTGGCCACCAGCCGCGAACCCCTCGACCTGGCCAGCGAGCACTGCTACCGGGTGCCGCCTCTGGCCTACCCCGCTCCCGGCTCCTCGCCCACCCCGGGCGACGCCCGCCGCAGCCCGGCCGTGCAGCTGTTCCTGGCCCGGGCCCGCATGGCCCGCGCCGACTTCCCCATGACCGACGCCAACGTGCTCGGGGCTCTGGCCGCCTGCGCCCAGCTCGACGGCGCGCCTCTGCCCATCGTGCTGGCCGCCGGCGAGGTCACCACCATGGGCCCGGGCGCCATCGCCCAGCGCCTCCGGGAAGGGCGGCGACCGGTCGGGTCGGCGGCCGCCGACGTCCCCGAGCACCACCGTTCGGTCGACCACGCCATCGCCACCAGTTGGCGCGCTCTGGACGGCGGCGAGCAGCGCGTCCTCGCCGCCCTGGCGGTCTTCGCGGGCGGCTTCACCGCCGGGGCGGCGGCGGCCGTGGCCGGGGAAGCCGACGACGCCACCGAGGCCGTGCTGGCCCGCCTGGTGCGCAAGAGCCTGGTGGAAGCCCGCCCCGACGCGCCGTCGGGCCCCCGCTTCGAGCTGCTGGAGTCGGTCCGCCGCCACGCCCTCGCCCGGCTCGACACGAGCGGCGGCCTGCCCCTCACCCGGCGCCGCCACCTCGACCACTTCCTGGCCGTCGCCCAGGACGGCGACCGCCGCTTCGCCGGTTCCGGCCAGGGGCAGGCGCTGGTGGTCCTCGACGCCGAGCGCGACAACCTGGCCGCCGCCTTCGACTGGGCCCTGGCCCACGAGCCCGAGGAGGCGGTGGCCCTGGCCGCCGCCCTGTGGCGGTACTTCCTCCGGGGCGACATCCCGACCGGCCGGCGGTGGCTCGCCGGCGCCCTCGCCGCCGCCATCGAGGAGACGCCGGCCCGGGCCATGGCCCTGGCGGGGGCGGGGGCGCTGGCGTGGGTGAGCGGGGACGCCGCCGTCGCCGCCGAGGCGCTGGCCGCCGCCGCCAAGCTGGCCGAGCGCCTCGACCTGCCCGACGTGGCGGCCGTGGCCGCTCTCAACGATGCCGCCCTGGCCGAGCAGCAGGGCCGCCTCGACGACGCCGACGTCCGCTTTGAGCAGGCCCGCCAGCTCTACGACCGCCTGGGCGACCGGCGGGGGCGGGCGTGCGCCCTCACCGGCCAGGGCGTGGTGTGCCGCCGCCGGGGCGACGTGGCCGCCGCCACCGGGCTGTGGGCCGAAGCCCTCGGCCTGTTCCGGGCGGTAGGCGACCTCTACTCGGAGTCGATGGTGCTGGGGAACCTGGCCCGCGCCGCCGAGAACGCCGGGCGCTACGAGGAGGCGCAGCGCTGGAACGGGATGCGCCAGCGCATCCAGGTGTCGCTGGGCGACGGCCGGGGCCTGGCCGCCACCACCGCCGCCCTCGGCCGCCTGGCCCACCTCCGGGGCGACTCCCGGCTCGCCCTGGCCCTCCAGCGCGACGCCCTGGTGGCGTTCCACCGCCTGGGCGACCGCCCGTGGGCGGCGTCGACGCTGGTGGCCGTGGGGGCGCTGGCCGTCGAGGCCGGCGCGGCGGTGGAGGGCCTGATGCTGGGGGCGGCCGCCGAGGCGTTGTGGGAGGGCATGGGCGCCGCCCCCCGGGGGGAGGACGAGGCGCAGCGGGACCGGCTCCTGGAGGCGGCCAGGGCCGCCCTGGGCGAGGCCGCCTTCGCCGGCGTCTTCCGGGCCGGGCGAGCGCTCACCCTGGAGGAGGCGGTCAAAATCGCCGATGAAGTGGCCAGCGGCGGCGCAGAAAAGCCGCCGCCGCCGGCCACCGGTTGATGGCCTATGCCGTGCCTGTCAGCCGCAGAGGCACCCGTCGGCGTAGGCCACGCCGACGGACAGAATGGAGGCTCCGGCGACGATGGCGGCGGCGACCGAGAGCCGGAGGCG
>DATLGZ010000021.1:0-1948 GCA_035540235.1 Acidimicrobiales bacterium
GCAGCAGCACCGCCACCACGCCGGCGGTGAAGAGCAGGTCGGCGTCGGCCTCGGTGGCGTGGACGAGGTGGTCGGCCGACTGGCACCGCAGCTCGGCCGCCAGCCGGGCCCCGCCGGTGTGGGCCAGCTCCTCGGCGTGGATGCGGAGGGCGAGCCCGTGGGCCCGGCCGGCGGCCAGCACCCGCCCGGCCTGCTCCACGGTCAGCGCCCCCTCGTCGCAGAACGCGTCGCAGGACACGGCCAGTTCGGCGCACGCCGGCAGCATCTCCTCGATGACGTAGTCGACGTAGTCGGGGGTGGGCGCCAGGTGCGCCCCGAGGAACGTGGGCACCAGCTCGGCCGGCGTGCGGGTGCCCACCTCGGCTATCACCTCCAGGAGCCGGCGCTCGTGGGCCGTCTCGAGGCCGTACCCCGACTTGACCTCGATCGTCGTCGTCCCGCCTGCCAGGCAGGCACGGGCCCGCCCGAGCGTGTCCTCGACCAGCTCGTCGAACGGCGCCGCCCTTGTGGCCTCGACCGTCCGCCAGATGCCGCCCGTCTCGTACTGGCCACTCAGGGGGGTGAGGCGGGCCGCGAACTCGTCGGCCCGGTCGCCGGCGAACACGAGGTGGGTGTGGGCGTCGACGAAGCCGGGGACGACGGCCCGGCCGGCGGCGTCGAGCTCGGGCCCGTCGGGCCCGGCCGGCAGCTCGCCGTCGGGGACCACGCCGACGACCCGGTCGTTGCGGACCACCACCGCCAGGGGGCCGCCGGCCTGGTAGCCGAACACCCGCGCCGCCCGGCGTACGAGTAGGTCAGCCATCCATGGGGATGCGCACGCCGTGCTCGCCAGCGGCCTCCCGGGCCCGCTCGTAGCCGGCGTCGGCGTGGCGGAGGACGGCGGTGGCGGGGTCGTTCCAAAGCATCAGTTCGGCCCGGCGGGCGGCGCCGTCGGTGCCGTCCACCACCAGCTGGGCCCCGGCGTGGAGGGACTTGCCCATGCCGACCCCGCCGCCGTGGTGGACCGCCACCCACGACGCCCCCGAGGACGTGTTGAGCAGGGCGTTGAGGACGGGCCAGTCGGCGATGGCGTCGGAGCCGTCGGCCATGGCCTCCGTCTCCCGGTAGGGCGAGGCCACCGACCCGCCGTCGAGGTGGTCGCGGCCGATGACGATGGGGGCGGCCACGTCGCCACGCCGCACGAGGTCGTTGAGCAGCAGGCCGGCCCGGTGGCGCTCGCCCAGGCCCAGCCAGCAGATGCGGGCCGGCAGCCCCTGGAACCGCACCCGCTCGGGCGCCAGGGCCAGCCACCGCTGCAGCCGCGGGTCGTCGGGGAAGGCGGCGGCCACGGCGGCGTCGGTGGCGGCGATGTCGGCCGGCTCGCCCGACAGGGCCACCCAGCGGAACGGGCCCTTGCCCTCGCAGAACAGCGGGCGGATGTAGGCGGGTACGAAGCCGGGGTAGGCGAAGGCGTCGGCGAACCCGCCCAGGCGGGCTTCGGCCCGCAGGTTGTTGCCGTAGTCGAACACCACCGCGCCGGACCGCAGGAAGCCGACCATGGCCTCGCAGTGGACGGCCATGGCGGCCCGGGCCCGGGCCACGTACTCGCCGGGCCGCTCGCCCCGCAGGGCGAGCGCCTCCTCCCGCGGCAGGCCGTTGGGGACGTAGCCGTGGAGCGGGTCGTGAGCCGACGTCTGGTCGGTGACCACGTCCACCGGCGCGCCCCCGGCCAGCAGGGCGGGCACGGCGTCGGCGGCGTTGGCCACCACCCCGACCGACAGGGGCCGGCCGGCCGCCGCCGCCGATGTGGCGCGGGCCAGGGCGTCGTCGAGTGATGGGGCGACCTCGTCGAGGTACCCGCCGGCCCGCCGCCGCTCGACCCGGGCGGGGTCGACCTCCACGCACAGGGCCACGCCCCCGTTCATGGTGACGGCGAGAGGCTGGGCGCCCCCCATGCCGCCCAGGCCGG
>DATLGZ010000022.1:0-2254 GCA_035540235.1 Acidimicrobiales bacterium
GCCCACCCCCACCAGCGCCGACTCGGCCAGGGCCGACGCCAGCACCTGGCGCCGGGAGGCCCCCAGCGCCCGCAGCAGGGCGGACTCGGCTGTCCGCTGGGCCACGAGGATCGAGAACGTGTTGAAGATGCTGAAGGCGGCCACCAGCAGGGCCACGCCCGCGAAGGCGGTGAGGGCGGCGGTGAAGAAGCCGAGGAAGTCGCCCTCGATGTCGGCCCGCTGCTCCCGGGTGAGGGCGGCCCCAGAGACGGCCTCCACCCCGGCGGGCAGCACCTCACCCAGCCGCCGCACCAGCTCGTCCTGGCCCACGCCGTCCTCGGCCGCCACCGCCACGCCCGAGACCAGGGTGGTGCTGCCCAGCAGCAGGCGCTGGGCCTCCTCCAGGGCGAAGGCGGCGTAGGTGGTCCCGCCCAGGCTGTCGCGCCCCCCGAAGGTGGCGATGCCCACGACGGTCGCGGCCACCGGCCGGGGGACCAGCACGGTGACCGTCCCGCCCAGCCCTGCGCCCGCGTCGGCGGCGGTGCGGCGGTCGAGCACCACCTCCCCGGGGGCGGTGGGAGGGCGGCCGCCGGCCAGGGCCCAGCCGGTCAGGGCCGGCTCGGCAATCCAGGCCGCCGCCACGGTGGGCGGGCCGTTGCCGCCGATGGTGCGGCCCCGGGCGTCGAGCACCTGGCCCGTCCCCTCGACGGTGGGGGCGGCGGCCGCCACCCCGTCCACCGCCGCCACCGCCGCCACCAGGGCGGCGTCGACGGGCGGGCGGGCCGGCTCCTCGGCGGCGGTGAACCGCGAGGCGGACCGGACGAAGGCGTCGGTCCCGGCGTTGGCCTCGGCGAAGACGGTGGCGAAGCCGGCCCGGGCGCTGTCGCCCAGCACGAGAGTGGCGGCCAGGAAGGCCACGCCGAGCAGGACGGCCAGGGCGGTGGCGGCCAGGCGGCGCTTGCGGCCCCAGGCGGCGGCGAACGTTGCACGGAACACGTCAACCTCCCAGCTTCTTCATGTGCTCGAGGACGAGGGCGGCGGTGGGGCGCTCGACCCGGTCGACGATGCGGCCGTCGGCCAGGAACACGGCGTCGTCGGCCCAGGCGGCGGCGGCCGGGTCGTGGGTCACCATCACCACCGTCTGGCCGAAGCGGTCGGCCGCCTCCCGCAGCAGGCGCAGGACCTCGGCGCCCGAGCGGGAGTCGAGGTTGCCGGTGGGCTCGTCGGCGAACACCACCTCGGGCCGGCTGGCCAGGGCGCGGGCCACCGCCACCCGCTGCTGCTGGCCGCCCGACAGCTGGCTGGGGCGGTGGTGGAGGCGGTCGCCCAGCCCCACGGTGGCGATCACCTGGTCGACCCACTCCCCGTCGGGGCGCCGGCCCGCCAGCCGCAGGGGTAGCTCGACGTTCTCCCGGGCGGTGAGGGTGGGCACCAGGTTGAAGCCCTGGAACACGAAGCCGACCCGCTCCCGGCGGGCCCGGGTGAGGCCGGCGTCGCCGAGGGCGCCCAGCTCCAGGTCGCCGAGGAACACCTGGCCCGAGGTCAGCGTGTCGAGCCCGGCCAGGCAGTGCAGCAGGGTCGACTTCCCCGAGCCGGACGGCCCCATCACGGCGGTGAAGGCGCCGGCGGGGACCGACACGTCGACCCCGTCGAGGGCCCGCACCGCGGTGTCGCCCCGGCCGTAGACCTTGGTGGCGGCGACGGCCCGGGCGGCGATGGCGGTCCGGCGTCCGTCGAGGGTGGTGGGAAGGGACATCGTTGGTCCTTTCTGTGGTGAGGTCGGGTCGGGGCGCGCGCCGCCAAGCCGGTGGCGCGGACTGGTCGGGATGCGGGCGTCAGCCCGAGGGGTAACGGACGGTTATGGAGCCGTTGGAGGTGCGGGCGGTGATCGACCGGGGGCTGGATGGGTCGCTGCGCACCGCTACGTCGGTGGAGCCGACCCACGAGGTGCGCACGTCGACGCGGTAGGTGGTGGCGTCGTGGGGCACGACCACCTCTACCGCCCCGTTGCTGGTGCGGGCATCGACGGTGGTCGGCGGGTCGGCGAAGGCCAGCTCCACCGCCCCGTTGCTGGTGCGGGCGCTGACGGACGGGCCCTGCAGGCCCCGGCCCTCGATGGAGCCGTTGCTGGTGCGCAGGTCGGCGTGGCCGCCCAGGCGGGCGGCCCGCACCGCCCCGTTGCTGGTGTGGGCGGTGACGGCGCCGTCCACGTCCCGGACCTCGATCGACCCGTTGCGGGTGGTGGCCTCCACCGCCAGCCGGGACGGCACCACGA
>DATLGZ010000023.1:0-2807 GCA_035540235.1 Acidimicrobiales bacterium
GTCTCGCTCCTCGGGGGTGGGCCGGTTGGCGGGGGGCGCGCACCGCACGGCGGCGGCCACGTAGGCGCCCCGCAGCTCCAGCCCGTCGCCGGCCGACACGCTGGTGGGCTGGTTGGCGAAGCCCTGCTTCCACAGCGCCCGGAAGACCCAGTCGCCCGAGCGGTCGCCGGTGAACACCCGGCCGGTGCGGTTGCCTCCGTGGGCGGCGGGCGCCAGGCCCACCAGCAGCAGCCGGGCGGCGGGGTCGCCGAAGCCGGGTACGGGCCGCCCCCAGTACTGCTCGTGGCGGAACGACGCCCGCCGCTCGGCCGCCACCGCCTCCCGCCACGCCACCAGGCGGGGGCAGGCCCGGCAGGCCACGATGTCGGCCGTCACCCGTGCAAGGGAGTCCACGCCGGTAGGTTGGCGCGTCCGATGGCCCGCCGCCCGTCCCGACCCCCGTCCACGCTGGTGCTGCTCGTCCGCCACGGCCAGACGGCCACCACCGGCAAGGTCCTGCCCGGCCGGGCCCCCGGCCTCCACCTCGCCGACACCGGCCAGGCCCAGGCCCGGGCGGCCGCCGACGCCATCGCCTCGCTGAAGCGGGTCGACGCGATCTACAGCTCGCCGCTGGAGCGGGCCCGGGAGACGGCCGCCCCCATCGCCGCCGCCCGGGGCCTGAGGGTGCGGGCCGACCGGGGGCTGCTCGAGCTCGACATCGGCGAGTGGACGGGCGAGGAGCTCAAGGCGGCGGCCAAGCGCCCGGAGTGGCGGGTGGTGCAGCGCCACCCGAGCGGGTTCCGCTTCCCGGGGGGCGAGTCGTTCGTCGAGCTGCAGACCCGTATCGTGGGGACCATCGACCGCCTCGTGGCCGCCCACCGCGGCGGCACCGTCGTCGCCGTGTCCCATGCCGACCCCATAAAGGCGGCCGTCGTGCACGCCACCGGCGCCCACCTCGACATGTTCCAGCGCATCACCATCGCCCCCGCTTCGATCACCGCCGTCGCCTACGGCGAGCTGGGCCCCATGGTGCTCAACGTGAACTGGCTGCCGGCCCCCTTCGGGGAGAAGCCGTCATGAGCTCACGTTCGAGCTCCCCGAGGTGGAGGCGCTGACGGCGGGGACGGTCGGTCCGCCGGGCCAGCGCGTCTTCTACCTGCAGATCCGCCACGGCGGCGGGGTGGTGAGCCTGCGGCTGGAGAAGGCGCAGGTGGCGGCGCTGTGCCGCTACCTCGACGAGATGCTGTCCGACCTGCCGCCGGTGGAGCCGGCCCAGTCCGACATGGAGCTGGTCGAGCCGGTGGTGCCGGAGTGGGTGGTGGGCTCGCTGGGCGTGTCCTACGACGAGGAGGGCGACCGCATCGTCGTGGTGGCGGAGGAGCTGGTCGACGAGGGCGAGGAGCCGGCGGAGGCCCGCATCCGGGCCACCCGCCCGCAGGTCGCCGCCTTCACCCGGCGGGGCACGGAGGTGGTGGCCGCCGGCCGGCCGCCGTGCCCGCTGTGCGGCGGCCCGCTCGACGCCGAGGGGCACATGTGCATCCGACTCAACGGCCACCGCGACCTGAGATCCTGACCGGGGAGATCGCCGTCCGGGGGCGGCTGCCGTGGAGCTCCAACGGCACCTTCCTCGTCGAGGTGTGCGGCGCCGAGGGCGCCGAGCCGGTGCGGGCGGTGTACAAGCCGTTGAGGGGGGAGCGGCCCCTGTGGGACTACCCCCGCGGCCTCTACCGGCGGGAGGTGGCCGCCTACGCCCTGTCGGAGTGGCTGGGCTGGGGGCTCGTCCCCGAGACGGTCGAGCGGGACGGCCCCCTCGGCCCCGGCTCGCTCCAGCGGTTCGTCGACGCCGACTTCGCCGAGCACTACTTCACCCTGGTCGAACGGCCGGAGCACCACGAGGCGCTGCGGCGGATCTGCGCCTTCGACCTGCTGGCCAACAGCGGCGACCGCAAGAGCGGGCACTGCCTGCTCGACGGCGACGGCCGCATCTGGGCCATCGACAACGGCCTGTCGTTCCACCCCCACCCCAAGCTCCGCACCGTCATCTGGGACTTCGAGGGCCAACCTCTGCCCGACGCCTGCATGGAGGGCATCCGCCGCCTCGCCCTCGCCGCCTCGCCGCCGGCGCCACTGGTCCCGCTGCTGACTGCGGGCGAGCTGGCGGCGCTGGCCGGGCGGGCGGCGGCGATGGTGCGCGACCCGTTCTTCCCCTCCGCCCGGTCGGCCCGGGCCTTCCCGTGGCCGCTCGTCTGACGTGACGGACGGAGGCGTCGGCGAGCTCGTCGACCGGGGCGATCTCGACGAGCTGCTGCGCCGGGTCGACGACTACTGCGACGGCGGCCAGTGGCAGGCCCTGCTGGATTTGCGCGACACGTGCCGGGCCGCCTTCGAACGGGGCCGCCAGCTGTGGCCGGCGGCCAGCCACGCCGAGTACCGCCTGGCCCTGCAGGCCCCCGGCCGGTGGGCGGCGGCGGTCGTGGCCCCCGGGGCGGGCCGCTTCGCCCTGGGCCCGCTGTCGGAGGTGGCGGCGTCGACGCATTCGTGGGACGAGCTGGCCCCCCACCTCCCGCCCACCCCGGAAGCGGCCCTGGTGGCCCAGGAGAGGGTGATCAAGGGCGAGGACCTGCGGGCCGACGGGCGGGTGGACCACATGCTGGTCGAGCTGCCGCTGGTGCTGGCCGACGCCGAGCCGACTTACCCCACCGCCGTCTACAAGCCCTACACGGCCGAGTTCGCCGGCGCCGGCGGGCCGCCGGCGTGGGAGGCGGTCGACGTGCGGGAGGGAGCCGAGCGGGTCGCCGACGGCGACGCCGACGCCGACGCCGACGCCG
>DATLGZ010000024.1:0-1698 GCA_035540235.1 Acidimicrobiales bacterium
GGGTGGCGGGCGCCCTCTGGGGGCTCGCCCGGTTGCCCGCCCTCGGAGCGGCGACGGCGGCGGGCCTGGTGGTGGCGGCCCTGGTGGCTGACGTGGCCCACTGGCGCAGCGGCCGGCTCCGGCCCCTTTCGCTGCGCAGGCAGGTGCCGCGGGCGTGGGGCCGGCTGTTCGACCCCCGCACCGCCGCCGCCCTCTACGGCGCCCGGCTGGGAGTGGGGCCGCTCACCCACCTCCCGACCTGGACGTGGTGGGCGGCGACCGTCCTCGCCGCCTCGTTGGGGCCGCTGCCGTCGGTGGCGACGGGCGCGACGTTCGGCGCGGTCCGCATGGCCACCGTCGTGGCCACCTCGCGCCACGTCGAGCGCGAGATGGCGGCCCGCATGGCGTCGTTGCGAGCGCGGGAGCGCATGGTCGCTCCCATGCTGGCGGCGGGGGTCATGGTGGCGTCGGTCGCGGCGGCGTCGCCTTGGTAGCCGCTCGGGCCGGGCGGCGGCTGGCGGTGGGCGGCGTGGCCGCCGGGTTCGTGGTGGCCGCCTACGCCCTACTGGCCGGCACCGGCGCCAGCTCGCCGTCGTGGCCGCTGGGCGCGGGCACGGCGCCCGCCCCCGGCCCGGTGGCGGCTGGGGCGGCCGACGCCGGCGGCGGCAGCGCCGCCCACGACAGCCCCGGCCCCGACCGGGCCGTGCGTCCCGCCGTCGAGCACGACCTCGCCACGGTGCTCGTCTCCCGCCTCGGGGGGTTCGAGCCCGCCGACCCGGCCCGGTTCCGGCAGGGACCGCTGGACGCCAACGCGGCCGCCCACCTGGAGCCCAACCCGTCGGCGGAACGGGCCCGCCTCACCGCCCGGGGGTTCCAGCGGGGCTACCAGCGGGCCTGGACGGCGGCGTCGGGCGAGGTGGTGGGCGCGGTGGTGTACCAGTTCGGCGACGACGCCGGCGCCCACGGCTACCTGGACGACGGCGCCACCGTGGTGCTGGGCCAGGGAGGTGAGGAGCTCGACGTGCCCCTGCAACCGGCTCGGGCGTTCGTGCAAGCCGGCGGCGCCAGCACCGTCACCACCGTCGCCTTCGCCCGGGGGCCGTACTTCTTCCTGGTGTTCGCCACCGGGCAGGGCGAGCGGGCCGCCGAGCAGGCCGTCGCCGTCTCCTATCTGCAGCTGGGGCGACTCGCGGGCCTGTGGTGAGCCCGGCGGCTCAGCTCAGCACGGCTCCGCCCCGCAGTCGGCGAGCGTGAAGACCTGGGGCGAGGGGGGCGTGGTCGACACCCGCTCGACCGCGACCGAGCAGGCGACGCCGCCGATGGTGGCCTGGGTGGCGGCGTAGACCTGGGTCGTCTTGGGGATCTTGCCGTCCCGGAGCCAGGCCTGGGCGCTGCGCTCCAGGGTCGAACGTGGTGCCACGGCGGCCGGCGCCGGGTCGAGGAACGCCGTGCGCCCCGCGCCGGCCCGGTGGCCGTCGGCCGAGTCCAGCTCGAGGATCACCACTGCGTCCGACAATCGCACCTCGACCGGGTTGGGGTTGGTGAAGGTGAACCGGGCCTGCCACAGCACCGTGCCCGCCGGCACGTTGGGCGGCACGCGGGGCGCCGGCTCCCACGGCGTCTCGGAGAAGCCCAGGCGCTCGCCGCACGCCTCAACCTCGCCGTTGGCGGTGGCGCCCCGCGGCTCAGCGCCGCCGCCGCCCCCACCGCCTCCCGTGC
>DATLGZ010000025.1:0-5949 GCA_035540235.1 Acidimicrobiales bacterium
GCCTCACCTCGGGGCCGACGAAGCTGCCCCACAGCTGGGCGTAGCGGCCGCCCCGGGCCAGCAGCTCGTCGTGGCTGCCCACCTCCGCCACCCGGCCCCGGTCGACCACGACGATGCGGTCGGCCCCCTGCGCCGTCTGGAGCCGGTGGGCGATCAGCAGCGTGGTGCGCCCGGCCGACAGCACGCCCATGGCCGCCACCACCCGGGCCTCGGTGGCCAGGTCGAGGGTGGCGGTGGCCTCGTCGAGCAGCAGGATGGCGGGGCCCACGAGCTGGGCCCGGGCCAGGGCGATGAGCTGGCGCTGGCCGGCCGACAGCGACCGCCCCCGCTCGGTGACGGCGTGGTGGTACCCGCCGGCCAGGCGGGCGATGAAGGGGTGGGCGCCCACCGCCCGGGCGGCCGCCTCCACGTCGGCGTCGGTCGCCTCCGGGCGGCTGTAGGCGATGTTGTCGCGGACCGTCCCCGAGAACAGGAACGCCTCCTGAGGGACGTAGCCCAGTTGGTGGCGGTAGGCGGCCAGGTCGAGGGTGCGGAGGTCGTGGCCGTCCACCAGCACCCGCCCGCCGGCCGGGTCGTAGAAGCGGGCGACGAGCTTCACGATCGTCGACTTGCCCGCTCCCGTCTCCCCCACCAGGGCCACCGTCTCGCCGGGTGCGATGTCGAGGTCGACGTCGACCAGGGCGTCCTCCGTCGCCGACGGGTAGCGGAAGCGCACTCCCTCGAAGCGGATGGCGCCCGCCAGGGGGCCGGGGTCCAGGGGCTCGGCGGCCAGCGGCACCGACGGGGGCGTCGCCAGCAGCTCGCCGATCTTGCGCAGCGAGATGCGGGCCTGCTGGTACTGGTCGAACACCTGCGAGAGCTGCTGGATGGGGGAGAACAGCAGGTTGAGGTAGAGCAGGAAGGCGACCAGCTCGCCCGGGCTGAGCTGGCCCCGTGCCGCCAGGCCGGAACCGACGCCCAGGACGACGGCGGCGGCCAGCACCGACAGCAGCTCCACGAAGGGGAAGTAGGTGGCCACCAGCCGCTGGGCGCCGAGGCGGGCGTCGAGGTGGTCGCGGGCGAGGCGGCGGAACCCGTCGATGTTCACGTCCTCCCGCACGTAGGCCTGGGCCACCCGCACGCCCGAGACGCTCTCCTGGAGGTTGGCGTTCACCACCGCCACCCGGTCGCGGGCGGTGCCGTAGGCGCGGTCGGACCGGCGCCGGAACCACAGGGTGGCAGCGATGAGCGGGGCCAGGGTGGACAGGGTGGCCACCGCCAGGTCCGGGTTCATGGCCACCAGCACCACCCCCACCCCGCCCAGGGTGAGGAGGCTCACCACCGCGTTGACCAGGCCCGTCTGGAGGAGCTGGGACAGCGCCTCCACGTCGGTGGTCATGCGGGTCATGATGCGCCCACCCGACTCGCGGTCGTAGAAGTCGAGGCCCAGCCGCTGCAGGTGCGCGAACGTCCGCACCCGCAGGGCGAACAGCAGCCGCTCGGCGGTGCGGCCGGTGTGGCGCTGCTGGGCGAACACCACCGCCCAGTCGGCCAGGATGACGGCGAGGAAGGCGGCGGCCGCGCCCCACAGCACCGAGGGCGACCCCGCCATCACCCCGCCGTCGAGGCCGCGGCGGACGAGGGCGGGGCCGGCCAGCGACGCCATGGCGTCGAGCACGACCAAGCCCAGGCCGACGGCCAGGGCGGGCCGGTAGGGGCGGAGGAAGCTGCGGAGCCCGAAGGTGGGGTCGGGGCGGCTCTCGGCGGCCACGTCCACGCCCGGGTCGGCGTCGACCGCGGGCAGGGCGGCCACCCGCGCCCGCAGCTCGGGCGTCTCCGCCACCAGCGACAGGCGGGCGGTGGGGTTGCCCCCCACGCCCATCGCGCCCGGCCCCATGCCGCCCCCGCCGATCCCCAGGGCTCGCATACCGATCATCCCGTCGCCGGCCGCTACCGCCGCCTGGGACCGGGCCCGGGGCGCCTCCCCCTCCACCGCCGGCCAGGCGGCCGGCGTGGGCCGCCCGTCCCAGCCGGCGCCGTTGCCGGCGGCCACGCCGTCGTCGGCGGTGACCTCCACCTCCTCCAGCCCCTCGCCCGGCCCGGCCAGCAGCTGGCGGTACAGGGGCGTGGTGCGCACCAGCTCCTCGTGGGTGCCGGTGGCGACCACCCGGCCCTGGTCGACCACGGCGATGCGGTCGGCCAGGCGCAGCGTGGACCGGCGGTGGGCGATCAGCAGCGTCGACCGCCCGCCGCCGGCCGTCAGCCGGCGCAGGGTCTGGTGGATCTCCTCCTCGACGCGCGAGTCGATGGCCGACGTGGCGTCGTCGAGCACCAGCACCCGGGGGTCGGTGAGCAGGGCCCGGGCCAGGGCGATGCGCTGGCGCTGGCCGCCCGACAGCGTGTAGCCGCCCTCCCCCAGGCGGGTGCCGTACCCCTCGGGCAGGGCGGTGATGAAGGCGTGGGCCTCCGCCGCCCGGGCCGCCGCCTCCACCTCGGCGTCGGTGGCGCCGGGGCGGCCGTAGGCCAGGTTGGCCCGCACCGTGTCGGAGAACAGGAACGTCTCCTCGAACACCACGCCGATCTGGCGGCGGAGGGAGTCGAGGGTGACGTCGCGCACGTCGATGCCGTCGATCATCACCCGCCCCCCCTGCACGTCGTAGAACCGGGGGAGGAGCAGAGACACGGTCGACTTGCCGGAGCCGGACGGCCCCACCAGGGCGACCGTCTCGCCCGGGGCGACGGTCAGGCTGAAGCCGTCGAGGACCGGCTCGGAGCGGAGGTAGCCGAAGCGCACGTCCTCGAAGCGCAGCTCGCCGGAGACGGGAGGGAGCTCGAGGGCGCCCGCCTTCTCCTCCACCAGGGGCGTGGAGTCGAGCACCTCGAACACCCGCTCCGCCCCGGCCCGGGCCTGCTGGGCCACCACGGTGAGGGTGGAGAGCATCCGCACCGGCGACACCAGCTGGAGCATGTAGGCCGAGAAGGCCATGAACGTCCCGATGCTGATCCGGCCCTCCAGGGCGAGCCAGCCGCCGAAGGCGAGAACCGCCACCTGGCCCAGCGACGGCACCGCCTGGAGGCCCGACGTGAAGCCGGCCTGGATGCGCACGGCCCGCAGCCGGGACTGGAACAGCTCCCGGGCGGCGGCGGTGAGCCGCCCCAGCTCCTGGCCCTCCTGGCCGAAGCCCTTCACCACCCGTACGCCGGCCACCGCCTCCTCCACCACGCCCGCCACCTCGCCCGCCTTCTGCTGGGCGTGCCAGGCGGCCGGGAACACGGTGGTGCGCAGGCGCAGGGCCACCACGGTCACGACCGGGACGACGACCAGCGCCACCAGGGTGAGCAGCGGCGACAGGACCAACATGATGGTGAGGGAGGCGACGAGCAGGACGACGTTCCCGGTGAACAGGGGCAGGAAGGCCAGCAGCCCCTGCACGAGGGTCACGTCGGATATGGCCCGCGACACCAACTGGCCGGTCTGGAACTCGTCGTGGCGGGCGAAGTCGAGCCGCTGGAGGCGGGCGTAGACGTCGTTGCGCAGGTCGTACTGCACGCCCAGGGCCACCCGCCCGCCCACGTAACGGCGCACGTGGGCGCAGCCGAAGCGGAACAGCCCGGCCGCCACCAGCAGGCCGAGCCAGGGGAGCAGGGGCCGCGACCGGGCCAGGATGACGTCGTCGATCACGACCTTCTGGATCACCGGGGTGAGGGCGGACACGGTGAGGCCGGCCAGCGACGCCCCGAAGGCCATGAGCACGTCACGCTGGTGGGCCCGCAGGTAGGGCGCCAGCCGCCGCAGCCAGCCGGGCCGCTCGGGCCGGGCCTCGGGTTCGGGTGCGCCGGGGCGGCCCTGGTTTTGGCTCAACGGGCCAGTGCCCTGTCGAGGGCGGGGCCGAGGCGGGCCAGGGCGGCCACCACCGCGTTCCGGTCGTCCACGCCGGCCACCACCGCCGCCAGGCGGGCGGCGGCGGCCGTGTCGGCGGCGGCCAGGGCGTCGCGGCCGGCGGGGGTCAGGGCGATGCGCAGCGAGCGGCGGTCGCCCACCACCGGCTCGCGCAGGAGCAGGCCCCGCTCCACCAGACCGTCGACGGCGGCGGTGACGGTGGGCTTGGCCAGGTCGAGCGCCTGGGCCAGGTGGGTGGCCCGCTCGCCCCCTGCGTCGACCGCTCCCAGCACCCGGTACTGGGCGGCGGAGAGGCCACCCAGCGAGCACTCCAGCACCCGGGCCAGCCGCACCGCCGCCCGCACCGCGCGAACCTCTTCGGACGCCATGGCGCGCATGATAGTTCGAGTGGCGAACTGTTCAGGTTGCGAGCTACTCAGCGGTCGGGAATCGTTGCTACGCTCGACCTGCAAGTGGACGACGAAACCCTCCTCAGGGAGCTTGCACCGGCCGCGGAGCGCCTCCTCGAACGGCACCTGGCCTCGGCGCGCGAGTGGATGCCGCACGACTACGTGCCGTGGAGCCGCGGGCTGGACTTCGAGCCCGACTACGAGTGGGTGGAGGCGGCCGACTCCCCCCCGCCGGCGGTGCGCAGTGCCCTGTTCGTCAACCTCCTCACCGAGGACAACCTGCCCTACTACTCGTCGACCATCGACCGCATGTTCGGCGCCGACCACCCGTGGCGGGAGTGGACCCGCCGCTGGACGGCCGAGGAGATGCGCCACGCCATGGTCATCCGCGACTACGTGGTCGTCACGCGCGTCATCGACCCGGTGGGGCTGGAGCGGGCCCGCATGGCCCAGGTGAGCCTGGGCGAGGTGCCCGAGCCCCCCACAGCTGCCGCCGGCATGGTCTACGTCACCCTCCAGGAGCTGGCCACCCGCATCGCCCACCGCAACACCGGCAAGCACCTGGCCGAGCCGAGGGGCTTCGACCTGCTGGCCCGGGTGGCGGCCGACGAGAACCTCCACCACCTGTTCTACCGCGACCTCACCACTGCCGCCCTCGAGCTCGACGCCTCGACGGTGGTCGAGGCCATGGCCGACGAGGTCATCCACTTCGAGATGCCGGGCACCGGCATCCCCGACTTCAACAACCACGCCCGGGCCATCGCCAAGGCCGGCATCTACGACCTGGGCATGCTGCTCGAGCAGGTCCTGGTCCCGGTGGTCAAGAAGCACTGGCGGCTGGAGTCGCTCGAAGGCCTGCGCCCCGAGGCCGAGGTGGCCCGGGAGAAGATCCTCCGCCACCTGGGGCGCCTGGCCAAGGTGGTCGCCCGCCAGGCCAGCCGCAAGGCGGAGGCGGCCGACAGGGCCGCCAAGGCCGGTCTCGCCCCGGCCGAGCCCCTCACGGTCTGATCCACCCGCCGCTGGTCGCCGGTTGCCGGTTGCCAGCCCGCCGCCCGCCTGTTTCAGGCAATAGGCGTCGCTTTCCGACGCCATCTGCCTGAAACCGGTCCGCCAGGCCCCGGCCGTGGCTCGCCCGCCGAGCGACAATGGCGGCGGCATGGCAGGCCGGAGCGTGGACGACCGGATCGACGAGCTGTACGGGCTGGCGGCCGGGGAGTTCGTGGCTGCCCGCAACCAGCTGGTGAGGGAGCTGAAGAAGGAGGGCGACAAGGAGGTGGCGGCCGCAGTGGCCGCCCTGCGCCGGCCCAGCGCGGCGGCGTGGGCCGTCAACCAGCTGGCCCGCCGCCGCCGGGGGGAGCTGGAGCAGCTCGTGGCACTCGGGGCCGAGCTGCGGGAGGCGCAGGCCGGGGCCATGGCGGGGGCCGACGCCACCGAGCTGCGGGCCGCCGCCCGGGCCCGCCGGGAGGCGGTGGCGGCTCTGGCCGACGTGGCCACCGCCATCCTGGCCGGGGAGGGGTCGTCGCCCGCCGCCCACCGCGACGCCATCGTCGCCACCCTGGAGGCGGCCACCCTCGACGCCGGCGCGGGTGGCGCCGTCCTCGCCGGCCGGCTCGCGTCCGAGCTCGAGCCGCCCTCCGGCTTCGGCGACGCCGACGGCGACGGCGGCGCCTGGGCCACACC
>DATLGZ010000026.1:0-9091 GCA_035540235.1 Acidimicrobiales bacterium
CAGGTCCAGAGCCAACTACGTCGCCCGCGTGCTGCTCGTCTGCTCCGGCCACCCGCCCGCGCTGTCACCGAACTCGTGACAGCTGTCATCATCGTGATGATCAGTTCACGGGCTCGGTTTCACCAGCTTTCGCGAAGAACCGAGTAATCGGCGTCGAGTCGTTCGCGGAGGAGGACGCCTCGCTCGAGGTCCGCGCGGCCGAGTTGGGCTGCTCCTCGCCCGTTCCAGCTCCGGAGGGCGATTGACTCGTCGACGATCGACGAGGGCGGCCACGCAAGCTTCAGCACCCACTTGGTGTCGTCCCCCGATACGGGCACGACGACGGCGTGGTAGCCGTGATGAAGCTGTCCGGCGTCGATGGCTAGGCGCCACGCTCGGCAGACCTCGTCGGCCAAGCTCGGAAGGTCTTCGATCCACCGGCGACCGTCCGACGACTGGAGAGCAGCGAAGTCGGGGGGCGGCAGGGCCCGCACGAAGTCGAGCAACGACGGCACGTTCGCATGTTCGCGGATTGACGAACCGGCTTGGACGTCGCGCAGCGCGCCGCGCGCGACAGCGTCCCTATGTCTCAGATTCGGCGGTACGGGCGTCACGGCCAGCTGCCCGGATGCGAACAGAACGCGCGGCCACGGACCAGAGCGCTGAAACCCGCACCTCCCGTGACGTGACAGCGCGTCAGTTCACGCCCTTCGCCGTGAGTCCTGTGCCCATTCTGTGCCCTTTTCGTGCCCTCGGCGCGATCGAGGTGCCTCCGGCGGGACGCCGAAACCCCTCGTGGCCTGCGAAAACACTTGGAGGCGGCGACCGGAATCGAACCGGTGTACAGGGCTTTGCAGGCCCTTGCCTAAACCACTCGGCCACGCCGCCGCTGGCGTCCATCCTACCGGCCCGCCCGGGGGTGACCGGCCCGGCGAAAAGGCCCAGGCAGTTCACAGCGCGCCCCCAGGCGCGGGCGCGCATACTGGTCCATGCCCGACAAGACCGACGCCATCGAAGCAACCCTCAGCCGGCGGCGGCTGCTGCAGGCCGGCGTGGGGGCGGCGGTGGCCACCGCCCTGGCCGCCTGCAGCCGGGGCGGCGGGAGTGACGCGGCGGGAACCGCCCAGCCCTCCCCGACCACGGCCGACGCCGGCCCGGCGACGACCACGGCCGAAGCCGGCCCGGCCACCACCCTGGCCCCGACGCCCGAGTGCACGGACGGTGACGACGTGACGCCGGCCCAGACCGAAGGCCCCTACTTCCGGACCTCGTCGCCCGAGAAGCCCAACCTGGCCGCCGACGTCTCGACCGGCACCCGCCTCGTCGTCAGCGGCGCCGTCCTGACGACCCGCTGCCAGCCCGTCAACCGGGCTCTGATCGACGTGTGGCAGGCCGACGCCAGCGGGGCCTACGACAACTCCGGCTACCGCCTGCGCGGCCACCTCTTCACCGACGCCCAGGGACGGTACCGCTTCGAGACCGTCGTCCCCGGCCTCTACCCGGGCCGCACCCGCCACCTCCACGTCAAGGTCCAGGCCCCCAACGGGCCCATCCTGACCACCCAGCTGTACTTCCCCGGGGAGCCGCAGAACGCCCGCGACGGCATCTACCGCCGGGAGCTGGAGATGGACGTCCGTGAGGTGGCCAACGGCCGGGAGGCCGCCTTCGATTTCGTGGTGAACACATGAGCGGGGGGCCCACCGGGTAAGCCCCCGGGCGTGCCCGAGCCCGGTTACGCCGTCCTGTTCGACGTCGACGGCACCCTCGTCGACACCAACTGGTTCCACGCCCTCGCCTGGTGGCGGGTCTTCGACAAGGCAGGCCACCAGGTCCCCATAAGCCGCATCCACCCTCTCATCGGCATGGGCTCGACCGAGCTGCTCGAGACCCTCTTCGGGGAGCCCCGCCAAGACCTGAAGGAAGGCCACTCGGCCGAGTTCGAGCCGTTCATGGCCGAGATCCGGGCCTTCCCCCGAGCGGCGGACCTCCTGCGGGCGGTGAAGGCCAGCGGGGCCGCGGTGGTGCTGTGCACGTCGTCGAAGAAGGACCACCTCGAGCCCATGCTCGAGGCCATCGGCGCGACCGACGCGGTGGACGAGATCGTCAACGCCGACGACGTCGACCGCAGCAAGCCGGCGCCCGACGTGTTCGCCGCCGCCCTGGAGATGACCGGCCTCCGCCCCCGCGACTGCCTGGCCGTGGGCGACACGCGCTGGGACGTCGAGGCCGCCTCCCGGACCGGTCTGGGGACGGTCTGCGTGCTCACCGGGGGGTCATCCCGACAGGACCTCCTCGACGCCGGCGCGGTGGCCGTGTACGACGACGTGGCCGACCTGCTGGCCAACCTCGAAGCCAGCCCTCTCGCCCGCCTCCTGCCCGCGGGCGTACGCTCGGGGGCCACATGGGAAACGTCTGCGGGCGTGCCACGGCGATCACCGTCCTGACACCCATCCGACCCTGGCTGGTCCGCCTCTCGCGCCTCGGGTTCGTCCTCCCCCGCAAGATCCCGTGGATGACCCAGGCCCTGCGCAAGCTGTCGTTCATCCACTTCGCCCGCTGGTCGATCATCGACCGCATCCCCTACAACGGCCTGCCCCAGCGGCCCGAGCGCCCCCGCTACACGTACCTCTTCTTCGAGAGCAACTTCAACGGAACGTGGGACGACTACATCGACTCGTTCTCCTACGTCATGCCCGGGCGCATGCGGCTCACGTGGGGCTCGTCCTACGGGTTCCCGGGGGCCAAGCCGGTGGGGCCGTTCAAGGACTACATCGTCCGCAACGAGTTCGAGGCCGACCACTTCTACTCCGCCTACCCCGAGGCCACCGCCACCATGGTGCTGTCCGCCCTGGAGGTGGAGAGGCGCTTCGAGCTGCTCCGGGCCCGGGCCGACGGGGCCACGCCCGGGCAGTTGGCGGCCGAGTGGAGGGCTTTCCTCCACGACGCCCAGAGGCACCTGTGAGCAACGACGTCGCCGGGCAGTCCTACGCCCTCACGGTCCTCACGCCCGTTCTCGCCGGCCACGAGATCGCCCTGCGGGCGCACCTCCGCAAGCTGCCCACCGCCGGGGACAGCCCCCTGGCGCGTGTACCCCGCACCCACTTCGCCCGCTGGGTGATCGTCCCCCAGCCGGCCTACCAGGGGCCGCCCATGCGGCCCGATCCGTGGAAGTCGCAGTACCTGTTCTTCACCAGCTGCTTCGACGGGGACCTCCCGTCCTACCTCGACGACCTGTGCCGGCTGATCGGCCCCGACGTCGACGCCGTCTGGCAGCACTGCGTGGGGTACCCGGGCAGCTCCGACCCCGCCGCCTTCGCCCGCTACATCAGCCACAACCGCATCCCCACCGAGGTCTACTTCGCCGCCTACCCCGACGCCACGGTGGAGGACGTGCGGGCCAGCCTGGCCCTCAAGGACCGCGTCGTACGCTTCGCCCTGGCCACCCGGGGAATGGGCGACAGCGACCTTCACCGGGCATGGCAGGAGGAGTTCGGGCGGTGATCGGCGCCAGCCCGCTCGACCACGACGACATCCAGGGCAACATCCTCCGCGGCTACGGGTTCCCCGCCGCCGGCTACGTCTTCGTCCACGTCGAGGACGGGGCCGCCGGCCGGGCCTGGCTGGGTGAGCTGGTCGACCCCGTCACCACCGACGCCGAGTGGGTGGAGGGCAAGCCCGACCACGCCCTCAACGTGGCCGTGACCCACCTCGGGCTGGAGGCGCTGGGAGTGCCCGACGGGCTGCGCTCCACCTTCGGCGCCGCCTTCAGGGAAGGGGCCCGGGCCCGAGCGGGCATCCTCGGCGACGTCGGCCCCAGCGACCCGGCGCGGTGGCACCCCGGGCTCGGGGACGGGACGGCCCACGTCCTGGTGACCGTCAGCGTGCGGGAGAGGGCCACCCTGGCCGACCGGGTGGACGCGGTCCGGGCCCGCGTCGAGCGGCCCGGCAGCGGGCTGTCGGTGGTCCACGTGCGGCACGGGGCGATGCTCGGCACCAGGCGCGACCACTTCGGGTTCGCCGACGGGTTCGCCCAGCCCCACGTGGAGGACGGGGACTCCCCCGCTACCGCCACCTGGATGCCGAGGCTGCGGCGGGGGGCGCGGTTGATGAAGCCGGGCGAGTTCGTCCTCGGCTACGAGGACGAGGACGGCATACTCCCCGCCGCCCCCGCTCAGCCGCTGGGGGACAACGGCACCTATGCCGTCTACCGGGAGCTGTACCAGGACGTGGCCCGCTTCCGGCGCTTCCTCCGCGACTCGGGGCCGGCCGTGCCGGGCGGAGAGGAGATGTTGGCGGCCAAGATCGTCGGCCGCTGGCGCGACGGCACGCCCCTCGTCCTCTCCCCTGACCGCCCCGACCCGGGTATCGCCGGCGACCGGGCCCGCATCGACGACTTCGGCTACAAGCGAGACCCCGACGGGTACCGGTGCCCGCTCGGGGCCCACATCCGCCGGTCCAACCCGCGCGACGCCCTGGGCTGGGGGGACGTGCGCAGCAAGCGCCACCGCATCATCCGCCGGGGCATGCCCTACGGCGAGCCCCTGCCCGAGGGGGCGCTCGACGACGACGGGGCCGAGCGGGGGCTGGTGTTCGTGTGCTTCAACGCCGAGATCGAGCGGCAGTTCGAGACCATCCAGGCCCAGTGGTGCAACGACGGGAACATCTTCGGGCTCGGCACCGACCGCGACTTCCTGCTGGGTGGCCCCGAGGGCGAGGGCAAGATGACGATCCAGGGCCACCAGCCGGTGTTCCTCTCGCCCCCACTCCCCTTCGTGCAGACCCGGGGGACGGAGTACGTGTTCTTCCCGGGGCTGGACGCCCTGCGGGCGCTGGCCGCCGGCTTCTCCTGAGGACGGCGCGGGGGGTCCACCCCTGGTCGCGGGCCGGCCCGGGGGCTAACGTCGGGTGAATTGAGACATCCCTGACCATGTCATCCCTGACCATGTCCGGACACTTGGGAGGAACCACCAAGATATGAGCGCCAACGATCTCACTTCCATCGCCAAGGCGATGGTGGCTCCCGGCCGGGGCGTCCTGGCCGCCGACGAGAGCAACGCCACGATCACCAAGCGCTTCGCCGCCCTGGGCATCGAGTCCACCGAGGAGAACCGGCGGGCCTACCGGAACACGCTGCTGTCCACCCCCGGGCTGGAGGAGTACATCAGCGGCGTCATCCTCTACGACGAGACCATCCGCCAGAAGGCCGACGACGGCACGCCCTTCACGGAGATGCTGGCGCAGAAGGGCATCCTTCCCGGGATCAAGGTCGACACCGGCTCCAAGCCGCTGGCCCGGGCCGACGGCGAGCAGGTCACCGAGGGCCTCGACGGCCTGCGGGAGCGCGTCGCCGAGTACGTGAGCCTGGGCGCCAAGTTCGCCAAGTGGCGGGCGGTGATCATCATCGACGAGGAGCGGGGCTTCCCCAGCGACACCGCCCTCCTCTGCAACGCCCACGCTTTGGCTCGCTACGCCGCCCTGTGCCAGGAGGGTGGGCTGGTGCCCATCGTCGAGCCCGAGGTGCTCATGGACGGCACCAACGACATCGACACCTGCTTCGAGGTCACCCGCAAGGCCCAGCGCCTCGTCTTCGAGCAGCTGTTCGCCCTACGCATCGATTTCACCGGCATGGTGCTGAAGCCGAGCATGGTCATCTCCGGCAAGGGCTGCCCCACCCAGGCCCCGCCCGAGGAGGTGGCCGAGAAGACGCTGAAGTGCCTCTACGACACCGTGCCGGCGTCGGTGCCGGGCATCGCCTTCCTCTCGGGCGGGCAGGCGGCGGCGGTGGCCACCGAGCACCTCGACCTCATGAACAAGATGGGCCCGCACCCGTGGACGCTCACCTTCAGCTACGGCCGGGCCCTGCAGGACGAGGCTCTGCGCACGTGGAAGGGGGCATCGGACAACGTGGCCGAGGCACAGAAGGTGGCCGCCCACCGGGCTCAGCTCACCAGCGCCGCCGCCAGCGGCACCTACGAGCGGGAGATGGAGACGGCCGGGGTCTGACCCCTTCTCCGCAGCGGGAACGAGGGGGCCGGCTCCCGCAGGGGCCGGCCCCCTATCCGCGCCTGGGGGCGCGCGGGCCTACCCGACGCCGGCCGGGGCCCGGGGCTCGCTCCCGACCCGCGGCTCGGGTGGTCTCCCCCGCTTGGCCATGGTGGCGGCCAGCAGCAGGGCGACGGCCACCACCGCCAGGCCGGCCACGGCAGCCACGACGACCTTGGCCACCGGCGGCCACCCGCCCCCGCCGATCGCCGCGAACTGGGCGGCGGCGGCGAACACGTCCTGCACACCCGCACCGAACTCGCTGTTGATCGCCTCGGGGCCGCCCTCGCTGTTGCGGGTGTCGTCCCAGGCGAACACGGCCACCTCGTTGCTGGAGGCCAGGCCCACGGGCGAGGTGACGTCGAAGTTCACCGCCCACACCCCGAAGGTGCGGTTGATGGGCTGGTCGCTGATGGCCCGGTTGGCGGACCACGTCTGGCCGCCGTCCTCCGAGTAGGCGTGGTAGACGCTGTTGGCCCGGATGCCGGGGTCGTCGCGGGTGTCCCACCAGGCGGCGTCGAGGCGGCCGTTGGGAGCGGCCGACAGGCTCGGGTTGAACTGGGCCACCATGTCGCCCGGCGCGTCGTCGGTGATGTTCCGGGGCTCGGTCCACGTGCGACCACCGTCGGTGGAGCGCTGGACCATGATGTCGCCGTTGCCGGCTGTGCCTGTGGTCGGGTTGCGCCCGAAGATGATCACCAGGGAGCCGTCGGGGGCGCCCTGCTTGGTCCACGCCACCCGGCTGGCCGCTCCCACCGTGTAGTCGGTCACCCGGTTGGTCTCCCAGGTCTGGCCCCGGTCACGGGAGACCGAGACGAAGGTCGACGGGGCCACCGGCACGTCGTTGGCCTGGTTGGACTGGGCCGACCGCCACACCGCGTACACGGTGCCCTTGTCGTCGATCGCCAGCCGGGCGTTGGTGCCGCCGAAGTTGGCCTCCTGGTTGGGCGTGGCCCGACGCGAGCCGGCCGCCGGCGTGGTCGTGCTGGTGGTCGTGGTGCCCGGCCCCACGGTGGTGGTGGTGGCCGCGCTGTATATCTCCTGGCGCACGGCGTCGGTGTAGACGCCCCGGCTCAGGTCGACCGGTGTCCCGAACGTGCGGCCGCCGTCGGTGGAGACGGCCACCATCGGCCGGGAGGGCTCCTGGTTGGGCGCCACCATGTTGGGCTGGGTGCGGGTGAAGGCGGCGTAGACGATGTCGCTGCTGCCCCGCTTGGCGTCCACGACCAGCGACGACGGCCGGTACTGCTCGACCGCCTCGCCCTCCTTGCCCCGGACGGGGGCGAGGATCGTGGCGTCCCAGCTGTCGCCCAGGTTGGCGGTGCGGGCGACGATGGGCGCCATGTTGCCCTGGCGGGGGCCGCCGTCGCGCTCGTCCCAGCCGGTGATGGCCACGTAGGCGGTGCCGTTGCGGCCCATGGCCGACTGGGCCGCCCAGTTGCTCCACACGCAGTTGGCGTAGTCGTTGGGGGCGGGCAGCTCACGGCCCTGAGCCCACGTGGCGCCGCCGTCGCGGGAGTAGACCAGGCCGCAGCGGCGGCTGCGGAGCTCGGCCACCACGCCCACGATCACCTTCGAGTTGCTGGGGTCGGCGGCCAGGTAGGGCGACGAGTAGAGCCTGGCCGGGCTGAGGTCGTTGCGCGTCACGTGAAATGGCTGGGTGACCACCGGCGCGTCCACCGCCGATGCCACCGCCGGCAGCAGGAGGAATCCTCCTGTGAGCCCGGCTGCCAGAGCCCGTTTGAAGGAGAATCCGCCCCGTCGCCGCATGTTCCGCCCCCTGGTCCAGCTCAGCCGCCGTCGCCTAAGTGGCCAATGATCCAGCCGGCGCGCTCAGGCCGTCAATACCTGTGTGCGGGCTCTAGTGACCGCTAGATCAACGCATGGAATTGGTGGGGATGACCACGTCGATGGTCGTCCCCCGGCCCGGGCGTGACGTGACCGTGAGGCGGGCGCCGATGAGCTCTGCCCGCTCCCGCATCCCCACCATGCCGTAGGCGCCGCGGTCCTCCGCCACCGCCATCCACTCGTCGGGCAGCCCGCTGCCGTCGTCGGTGACGGTGAGGGTGGCCCCCTCCTCCGCGGGCCCGAACCTCATCATCACCCGGGTCGCCTGCGCGTGCTTGGACACGTTGTGCAGGGCCTCCTGGGCGATGCGGTACACCGCCATCTCCACGTGGGGCGGCAGGTCGACGGCGGTGACGTCGACGTCGACCGCCAACCCCTCCAGCGAGCGGGCCAGGCTCTCCAGGCCGGGCCCGAGCCCGAGGTCGTCGAGGACGGCCGGGCGCAGGCCGCTGATGGCGGCCCGGGCCTCGTCCAGCGCGCCGGTGGCCAGCTCCTTGGCCGCCGCCAGCTCCGCCGAGAGGAGGGCGGGATCGGCGACGCCCCCGTCGCCTCCCACCGCGTCCTCGGCGGCCAGCAGGTGGTACCACAGGCTGATCAGACGCTGGCTGATGCCGTCGTGGATCTCGCCCGCCAGCCGGCGGCGCTCGAGCTCCTGGGCCTCCACCGTGCGGGCCGCGAACGTCTCCAGCGTCTCCTCCCGCTCGGCCAGGCGGCCGTAGAGGCGGGCGTTCTCCACCGCCCGGCCCATGAGGTTGGCCACATCGGAGAGGAGGGCGACGTCCTGGTCGTCCCACACCCGGGACTCCTTGGCGTGCACGTTCAGCACTCCCACGACCGATCCCCTCACCAGCATGGGGACCGACATCATCGACGTGTAGTCCTCGCCCCGCAGGGCGGGGATGTACTTGTAGCGGGGGTCCTCCCACTTGTTGGGCACGACCGCGGGCTCGGCGTTCTTCGCCACCCATCCGGCCACGCCCTCGCCGACGAGCAGCTCGACTTGGCCCACCACCTCTTCCAAGGGGGGGGTGGCGCCCACCAGCTGGATGCGCTTGCCCTCCTCGTCGACGACGTGGACGAAGCACACGTCGGCGCCGGTGGCCTCCACCATGAGGGCCGCCACCCGCTGGGTGACCTCGTGCAGGTCGAGGTCGGCCGACATCGCCTCGATGATGCGGCGCAGGAGGCGGTTCTCCACCAGCCGGTCGGCGCCGGCCAGGAA
>DATLGZ010000027.1:0-2986 GCA_035540235.1 Acidimicrobiales bacterium
CAGGGCCAGCGCCGCCAGCCCGCCGGCGAGACCTCGGCGCCGCGAGTGGGTGCTCATGTCCGTTCCTCCTCAGGATCGACCTCACGGCAACCTACGCCGGCGCTGCCCATCCGCCTACCGTGCCAGCCTGCCTCTTGCCGCGGAGGGTGGCACCCTGCCCCCGGGTGGTAGCACCACCATCCAGCCCTCGCCCGTAGAGGAGAGGCCGGAGCGCGGCATACCCCCGGAGATGAGGTGGCAGCACCACCCCATCTTCCGTAGGCAACCTCAGTGGGCGTCGGCCTTCGCTGCCGATCGGTCCGAGGGAGCCGGTCTCGGGGGCCCCGAGCCGCTCCTCGCCAGCAGGCTTGCCACGACCAGGATCAGGCCCACTGCGGCCAGGCCGATCACCGCTCCCAGGGCGTAGCGGACGGTGCTGCTGGCACCGCCGCCGAGCGCCTCGAACTGCACCGCCCTCATGAAGATGTCCTGCGTGTGAGTGGTCTCGTCGCCCAACCGGGTGTCGTCCCAGCCCACGAAGGCGTACTCCTTCAGCGACACCAGCCCCGGGGGCTGGCGGATGTCGGCGCCGGTCCAGACGCCGATGCGGCGGTTGACCGAGCGGTCGGTGAGGCGGATGTTGCTCGACCACGTGTCGCCGTTGTCGTGCGAGTACGTGTAGTAGACGTCGGTGGCGATCTCACCGTTGTCGTCGCGGAAGTCCCACCACGCCGCGTCCACCCGTCCCTGCGGGGTCACGTCGAGATTGGGAGTGATCTGCACCGCCAGCTCGGCCGGGTCGTCGTCGTTCAGCAGCTTGGGCTGGCTCCAGGTGGCGCCCCGGTCGGTTGACTTCTGGTAGTAGATGTCGCGGTCGGCGGCGGTGGCGGGCTGGTTGACCTTGTCCTCGTAGATCACGTGGAGCGTGCCGTCGGGGCCGCCCGCCGGTCCCCACTTCAGGATGCCCACGTGCTCGGTGTAGACGCTGGGGGGGGTGACGTCGAAGAACTCGAACGTCTGGGCCCGGTCGGTCGAGCGGCCGATGACGATCGGCACGGGTGGGGCGGGGGTGA
Source organism: Acidimicrobiales bacterium (assembly GCA_035540235.1). Taxonomy (GTDB): domain Bacteria; phylum Actinomycetota; class Acidimicrobiia; order Acidimicrobiales; family AC-14; genus JBFMCT01. Next base: position 1,053 of record DATLGZ010000027.1, read on the forward strand.
TCCCCGTCGTGTTTAGGGGGTAGATCACGTACAGCGTGCCCTTGCTGTCAGTGGCCATGGAGGGGGCGCTGAACGACATCACGTACGGCACGTCCTGGCCGGCCGCGTTGCGCACCGTCTTCGGGTACTGGGCGTGGATGTCGATCTGGTCGCCGAACGTCGCACCGCCGTCGGTCGACACCGCCATGAACGGGGCCCGGGGATAGGCGGGATTGGTCTGGTTGGGGAGGGCCCGCCTCCAGGCCACGTACACCACGTCCTGCGGGCCCGACGTGTCCACCGCCACCGAGGACACGGGGGTGTTGTTCTCGTACTCGGCCTCGGGGCGGCCGCGGGCGTCGCGGACCATCGTGGTCGTCCAGGTGTCGCCCAGGTCGGTCGACTTGGCCAGCAGCACGCTGATGTTCGCCCGCTGGCCGCCGTCTTGGGTGTCCCAGCCGTTGAGGCCGTAGTAGAGGGTGCTGCCCCGTCCCCAGGCGATGGGTGTCTCGGTCTGCATGCCGGCCGTGTTGAAGCAGAACGGGTAGGACTGGAGCCCGGGCAGGGAGTCGAGGATCTTCCAGGTCGCGCCGGCGTCGGTCGAACGGAGGAGCCGGCAGATGCGGGTGCGCATCTCGACGGCGGCGGCGACGATGTTGCGGGGGTTGGAGGGGTCGACCAGCAGGTAGGGGGCGGAGTAGGTACGGGTGGGAGCCAGGTCGTCGGCCGTGGCCCGCACCGGGCTGGTGAGCCGGGGACCGCCTCCGCTCTGGGCGCTCACCGTGGCGGGGGCCGCCAGCACCAGGGCGGCCGCCCCCACGGCAGCGACCCGGACAGCCCGCTTCACTTGGCCCCCGCCGGCTCCGACGCGGAGCGGCGGCGGCTGGCCACCGCCGCCGCGCCGCCGGCGATCAGCAGCCCGGTCCCGGCCACACCCAGGGCCACGAGCAGCACCGTGCCCGTGCTCACCGGCTCGTTCTCCACCAGCCCCTGCACCGGCTCCTCGCCTCGGCCCACCTGGTCCTGGCCGAGCACGGGAACACCGCCCGCCCCCAGCACCGTGAGCTGGCCCCGGGCGGGAACGCCCCTGATGTGGGTCTCGTTGGCGGCCAGCGTCTGGGTGGCGAAGAGGAAGTGCACGCCCGGCCTGGCGTCCTCGGGGATCCGGACCGTCCCCGGCCCCCACATGGCGTAGAGCTCCTCGTTGGGCTGGAAGCTGCCCAGCACCGGCCCGTCCGGGCTTCCGAATCGGATCTCCACCGGATTGGTGCGCCCGTACCCGCGAGGGCCGAAGACCGTCACCTCCTGGCCGGGCCCGGCCTGGTTCGGGGTGACCTGGAGTTGGGCGATGTGGGGCGCATGGGCTGGGGGGGCCGAGGCGAGCAACAAGCCGGCGGCGAGCGCGGCTCCCCCCAGCCGTCGAGCGGTGCGCGAGGTCATGCTTAGTCCCTTCCTTCCGGTCAGCAGCACATTCTGCGGTCGGCAGCGAGGCCGGGCAAGGGATTGTTAGGGTCCGCCGCCGTGCGGGTGGCGACCTTCAACATCCGGCACGGGGAGACCCGCGACGGCGTCGTCGACCTGCGGCGGCTGGCCGCCGCCTGCGAGGGCCTGGAGGCCGACGTGCTCGCCCTGCACGAGGTCGACCGGCGGATGCGGCGCACCCGCTGGGCCGACACCCCCCGCCGGGTCGGGCGGCGGGCCGGCATGGCCCGGGCCTTCGCCCCCGCCCTGCGCCGGGGCCGGCTGGGGCGTTACGGCAACGCCCTGCTCGCCCGGGGGGCTATCGGCGACGTCGAGGCGCTGCGCTTCCCGTCGCCCCGCGAGGACCGTGGGGCGGTCCTGGCCACCGTGTGGGTCGGGGGCCGGCCCCTCTCGGTGGCCGCCACCCACCTGTCGGTCCACCGCGACGAGCGTGACGCCCAGCTCGACGCCCTGGGCGTCACGCTCGTCGCGGT
>DATLGZ010000028.1:0-21884 GCA_035540235.1 Acidimicrobiales bacterium
TGGATCGCGGGCGCCAGCACCTTCGCCCTGGTGGCGTCGTGGCTCGTGACGGAGGCAGGCCCGGCCACGGGCGCCTTCCCCGGTCGCAACGGGAAGCTCTACTGCAACACCACCCGGTTCGGGATCAGCGAGATCATCGCCTTGGACCCCGACGGGGTCGAGCCGCCCCGGCGGCTGACCTTCAACGCCTTCGAGGACATCGAGCCGACCCCCTCGCCCGACGGCACTCGCATCGCCTTCACCAGCACCCGCGAGGACCGCGACCAGGAGATCTGGGTCATGTACCAGGACGGGAGCGGGGCCCGCCGGCTCACCTTCACCCCCGGCGAGGACCGGCCCGGCACCTTCAGCCCCGATGGCACGAAGATCGCCTTCCAGTCGGCCCGCTTCGAGGTGCCGCCCGGCCCCGGCCACAGCCGCCTGGAGATCTTCGTCATGAACGCCGACGGCACCGACCAGCGGCGGATGACCAACAACAACTTCCAGGACAGCTTCGCCCACTGGTCGCCCAACGGCGACCGCATCGCCTTCACCACCAACCGCGACGGCGACTTCGAGATCTACACGATGGTGCCGGTGGACGCCAACAACGACGGCAACGCCGACGTGCAGACCCGCATCACCAACTCCCCCAACGAGGACGCCCACGCCCACTGGTCGCCCGACGGCAGCCAGCTCACCTTCCACAGCCGCCGCGACTTCGAGCGGCCGGGCGGCTTCGACATCGAGATCTACCGGGCCAGCTCGGTCGACGGCTCGGGGGCGGTGCGCCTCACCAACGACGGCGAGTTCGACGCCTTCCCGGTGTGGTCGCCCGACGGCCAGAAGATCGCCTGGTCCCGGCAGTTCCCCAGCGAGGTCTTCACCATGAACGCGCTCGACGGGAGCAACAAGACCAACATCACCAACGACCCGGCCGACGACACCCGCTGCGACTGGGCCCGCCTGCTCCCCTGCACGATCACGGGCGCGGGCGTCATCATCGGCACCCCCGGCGACGACGTCATCTGCGGCTCGCCGGGCGACGACCGGATCTTCGCCGGGGGCGGAAACGACGTGATCTACGCCGGCGCCGGCAACGACTGGGTGGACGCCGGCGCCGGCAACGACATCGTCTTCGGCGGTCCCGGCAACGACCGGATCTTCGGTGGCGACGGCAACGACACCCTCTTCGGCGACCAGGGCGACGACCAGCTCGACGGCGGCCCGGGCGACGACATCGTCTCGGGCAGTGAGGGCTTGGACCAGGTCGTGGGCGGGTTGGGCACCGACGAGTGCTACGGCGAGGCCCTCGCCCAGTGCCCGTAGCGGGCTGACGGCCCGCCATCCCGCCTGCCCGGCGGAGGGCCGCGCCCCGGGACCACCGACAGGAAGGTCCCGGGTGGGACCCTGTACGGTACGGCCCCTGTGAAAGCACTCCGCCGGAGGGGCGCCGTGCTGGCCGCGGCGGTGCCCCTCGCCCTGACGCTGTCCGCCTGCGGCCAACAGACCGAGCGGGAGTCGATCGCCATCGCCTCCGTGGGTGGCGCTCCCGGCTTCGCGCCCCAGGAGATCACGGTCCACCAGGAGAACAACGTGGTGCTCCGGGTGACCAACAGCCTGCCGGGCGAGCACGGCTTCTCGATCGAGGGGTACCGCCGCACGATCGTGCTCGCCCCCGGCGAGAGCCAGGAGGTCCGTTTCCGGGCCAGCCGGGGCGGCACGTTCAGGATCTACTGCCAGCTCCACCCCGCGCACCAGACGGCCACGCTGATCGTGCGGTGACCCTCCCCCAGCCGCCGGCCCGGCCCTTCGGTAGCCTGAGCCGAGCGTGAAGGTCTTCGACCGCATCCGGGGGGAGGGCTACGAGCAGGTGGTGTTCTGCCAGCACACGGCGAGCGGGCTGCGGGCGATCGTGGCGGTCCACTCGACCACGCTGGGACCGGCGCTGGGCGGCACCCGCTTCTATCCCTACCCCGACGAGGATGCCGCCCTGGAGGACGTGCTGCGGCTGGCCCGGGGAATGACCTACAAGGCGGCGGTGGCCGGCCTCGACCTGGGTGGCGGCAAGGCGGTGATCATCGGCGACCCCTCCACCGACAAGTCGGAGGAGCTGCTGCGGGCCTATGCCCGCTTCGTGGGTTCCCTCGGCGGCCGCTACGTCACCGCCGAGGACGTGGGCACCACCCAGGCCGACATGGACCTGATCCGCCGGGAGACCCGCCACGTCACCGGGGTGAGCGTGGAGCTGGGCGGGTCGGGGGACCCGTCGGCCGCCACCGCCTACGGGGTGCTGTGGGCCATGAGGGCGGTGGGCCAGCGACTGTGGGGCGACACGTCGCTGACCGGCCGCCGGGTGGTGGTCTCGGGGGTCGGCAAGGTGGGCAGCGCCCTGGTCGGCCACCTCGTGGAGGAGAAGGCGCAGGTGGTGGTGGCCGACGTGGTGCCGGCCGCCGTCGAGCGGCTCGTTCACGCCTACGGGGTGGAGCCGGCGCCCGTCGAGGAGGCCCACGCCATCCCCTGCGACCTGTTCTCCCCCTGCGCCCTGGGCGCGGTGCTCAACCCCGTCACCATCCCCCAGCTGCGGTGCTCGGGGGTCGTAGGGTCGGCCAACAACCAGCTGGCCGACCCGTCCTGCGGCAAACTGCTGGCCGAGGCGGGCGTGCTCTACGGCCCCGACTACGTGGTGAACGCGGGCGGGCTGATCAACATCGCCGAGGAGCTGTCGCCGCACGGCTACCACCCCGAGCGGGCCCGCGCCGCCGTGGCCCGCATCTTCGAGACCACCGGGATGGTGCTCGACACGGCCGAGACGGAGGGGATCACCACTGCCGAGGCCGCCGACCGGGTGGCCGAGCGCCGCATCGACGAACTGGCCCGCGTGCGCCAGATCCGGACGTTCGGGTAGGAAGGGCACGTGGCGGGCGGCACCAGGAGGCGGCCCATCGATGACGAAACCAACAGGCGCCCGCCCGGGGTCGAACCTCCTGTGACGGCCCTGTCGGGCGACGACCTGGTCGCCATGTACCGGATGATGCTGCTCACCCGGACCGTCGACCAGAAGGTCTGGAACCTCCAGCGCATCGGCAAGATCCCCTTCGTCATCCCCGGCCAGGGCCAGGAGGCGGCCCAGGTGGGCTCGGCGTGGGCCCTGCGGCGGGGCTGGGACGTGGCCCTCCCCTACTACCGCGACTACGGGGTCGTGCTCACCCTGGGCATGACACCCGAGGAGGTCGTCCTCAACGCCTTCGCCCGCCCCGACGACCCCAACTCCGGCGGCCGCCAGATGCCCAGCCACTGGGGCTGCCGCCGCCTGAACATCATCACCGGGTCGTCGCCCATCGCCACCCAGCTGCCCCACGCCGCCGGCCTGGCCAACGCCGCCACCATCCGGGGCGAGGACCGGGTGACGGTGTGCTGGTTCGGCGAGGCCACGTCCTCTCGCGGCGACTACCACGAGGCCCTGAACTACGCCGGCATCCACCGGCTGCCGCTGGTGCTGGTGTGCGAGAACAACGGCTACGCCATCTCGGTCTCCCAGAAGGTCCAGTCGGCGGTGCCCCACGTGGCCGACCAGATGGCGGCCTACGGGTTCGAGGGCGTGATCGTCGACGGCAACGACGCCCTGGCGGTGTACGAGGCGACGGCGGCGGCGGTCGACAAGGCCCGGGCCGGGGGCGGCCCCACGCTGGTCGAGTGCAAGACCTACCGCATGCTCCCCCACACGTCCGACGACGACGACCGGCGCTACCGCGAGGCGGCCGAGGTCGAGGCGTGGCGGGGGAAGGACCCCCTGGCCCGCATGCGGCGGTACCTGCTCGACCGCGGCCTGCTCACCCAGGAGGACGAGGAGAAGCTGGCCGAGCACGTGCGCGACGAGGTGAACGTGGCCGCCGAGCGGGCCGAGTCGGCCCCCCCGTCCACCGCCGACATGGCCTACGGCCGGGTGTGGGCCCGCCCCCTGCGTCCCATACCACGCGTGCCCGCCACCGTCGCCCAGGAGGTCGTGGAACGGCCGGCGCCGGCCCATCCCGGCACGGGCGTGACCCGCAGCGTGCTCGACACCGTCCGCCAGACCCTCGACGACCTCATGGCCGCCGACGAGCGGGTCGTGGTCCTGGGGGAGGACGTCGGGGTGATGGGCGGCGTGTTCCGCGCCACCGACGGGCTGTACGGCAAGTACGGGGCGGCCCGGGTGATCGACACGCCGCTGGCCGAGTCGTCGATCGTGGGCATCGGGATCGGACTGGCCCTGGCCGGCATGCGGCCGGTGGCCGAGATCCAGTTCGCCGACTTCCTCCACTCCTGCGTAGACCAGCTGGTCAACGAGGCGGCCAAGATCCACTACCGGTCCAACGGCGACTTCTGCGTGCCGCTGGTGGTGCGGGCGCCCTGGGGCGGCGGCACCCACCGGGCGATCTACCACTCCCAGGCGGTGGAGGCCATGTACGCCCACGTGGCGGGCATCAAGGTGGTGTGCCCCTCCACCCCCGCCGACGCCGCCGGGCTGCTGCGGGAGGCGGTGGACGACCCCGATCCCGTGCTGTTCCTCGAGCACAAGCTGACCTACCGCCGGGTGAAGGGCCCCGTGCCCGAGGGCGACTGGCGGGTCCCCATCGGCGTGGCCGACGTGGCCCGCGCCGGCGACGACATGACCCTGGTCACCTACGGCCGCCACCGGCACCTGTCGGTGGAGGCGGCCGAGGCCCTGGCCGCCGACGGCTACTCGGTGGAGGTCATCGACCTGCGCACGATCTCGCCCCTCGACCGCGACACGGTGCTGGCCTCGGTGTGCCGCACCGGTCGGCTGCTGGTCGTCCACGAGGACAACATCAGCTTCGGCGTGGGCGCCGAGGTGGCGGCCATCGCGGCCGAGGAGGCGTTCTACGACCTCGACGCCCCCGTGCGGCGGCTGGCCATGCCCGACGTGCCCGCCATGCCCTACTGCGAGCCGCAGGAGTCGGCCCTGCTCATCGGAGCGGCCGACATCGAGGCGTCCGCCCGGGCCCTGCTCGAGGAGTAGCGGCTAGCCCGGCGGCTCCGGCGGCGGGGGGATGTCGTCGCCCTCCAGGGTGACGAGCACGTCGTCGTCCACGTCCTCCAGCTCGACCACCCGGCTGGCGTGGCGGGCCACGGCCGCCTCGAACAGGTTGCGCACCAGGCGGGCGTTGCCGAAGCTCCGGCCGCGGGGCTGAGCGGCCACGTAGGCCCTCAGCCGCTGGCGGGCCTCCTCGGTGGGGGCGTAGCGGCTCTTGCGGCACATGAGGTCGAAGATGGCCAGCAGCTCGTCGTCGGTGTAGTCGTCGAAGTAGATCGTCTTGGGGAACCGGGAGCGCAGGCCGGGGTTGGCGTCGATGAAGGCGGCCATCTCCTCGGGGTAGCCGGCCACGATCAGCGCCACCTCGTCGCGATGGTCCTCCATCAGCTTGACGATCATGTCGATGGCCTCGTGGCCGAAGTCGCGCTCGGTGCCCCGGGCCAGGGCGTGGGCCTCGTCGATGAGGAGGACGCCGCCCAGGGCGGACGTGAACACCTCCTTGACCTTGATGGCCGTCTGGCCCACGTACCCCGCCACCAGCCCCGAGCGGTCGGTCTCCACCAGGTGGCCCTTGGTCACCACGCCCGCCGACCGGTAGATCTGGCCCAGCAGGCGGGCCACCGTGGTCTTCCCGGTGCCCGGGTTGCCGGTGAAGACCAGGTGGCGGCTCTGCTCCACCACCGGCAGGCCCCGCTCCTCCCGCAGCTTCTGCACCCGTACCAGGTTGGTCACCAGCTTGACCTCGGCCTTGACCGGCCCCAGGCCGACCAGCTCGTCGAGCTCGGCCATCAGCTCCTCGATCGGCCGGGGCGGCTCCTCGGGCTCGGCCGGGGCGGGGGACGCCGGCCCCGTCCGTGGCCTCCAGCATCATGTCCCGGAACCGCTCGATGGCCATCAGCTCGGCCCGGGAGGGCTCGGCGTCGAGAGCGCACACGGCCCGGGCCACGGCCAGGGCGTGCTCGTAGTAGGCCCACGAGTCCACCGTGGCGGCCCGGGCGTCCGCCTCAACCAGCAGCCGCAGGAAGGCCGACGGGGCGTCGAGGAAGGTGCGCTTGCCCGCCAGCAGGCCGGTCGTGCGCAGGGTGCTGGGGCTGGCGGCCCATGCCACCGTGTCGAAGCGGCCCGCGAACACGGCCACGAACGCCCACAGCTCGTCGTCGGTGTGGACGCCGTCGGCGTCGATGAAGCCGGCGGCGAGGTTGAAGGCCTCGATGGCCACGTCGGTGCGCAGCTTGTCGTTGCGGGCCAGCCCGGTGGCGCTGGCCAGGTTGAGGAGGACGGGGGTGAGGTCGGCGATGAAGGCCTCGACCGGCCGGCTCAGCGGGCTCTGCACGTGCCCAGTGTCGTCCATGGCGCAGCTACCGTCGGTGCCCATGGCCGAGGAGGGGGCGCCAGAAAGAGGGGCGGTGGTGGAGGCGGCCGGCCGGGAGCTGGTGATCTCCCATCCCGGCAAGGTCTTCTTCGAGGAGCGGGGCGAGACCAAGCTCGACCTCGTCCGGTACTACCAGGCGGTGGAGGGCCCCCTGCTAACGGCCATGGGCGGGCGGCCGGTGCTGCTCCAGCGCTTCCCCAACGGGGCGGGGGGCTCCTCGTTCTTCCAGAAGCGGGTGCCCGACAACGCGCCCGGCTGGCTGGAGACGACGATCGTCAGCACTCCCAACGGCACCACGTCCCGGGCGCTGGTGGCGGCCGACCTGGCCCACGTGCTGTGGGCGGTGAACATGGCGTGCCTGGGGTTCCACGTGTGGCCGTCCAAGGCGACCGACCCCGAACACGCCGACGAGCTGCGCATCGACCTGGACCCCACCCCGGGGGTGACGTTCCCCATGGTGCAGGAGGCGGCCACCGAGGTGAAGGCCCTGCTCGACGAGGTGGGCCTGGTGGGGCTGCCCAAGACCACCGGCAACCGGGGCATCCACGTGTACGTGCGCCTCGAGCCCCGCTGGACGTCCTACGACGTGCGGGCGGCGGCCGTGGCCGTGGCCCGGGAGCTGGAGCGGCGCCGCCCCGACCTGATCACCGCCGCCTGGTGGAAGGAGGAGCGGGGCACGCGGGTGTTCGTCGACTTCAACCAGAACGCCCCCCACAAGACGGTGTTCGGGGCGTGGTCGGTGCGGGCCCGGCCGGGAGCCCAGGTGTCGACGCCATTCCGCTGGGACGAGCTGGGCGAGGTCCACCCCGACGACCTCACCATCGCCAACGTGCCGGCCCGGGTGGCGGTGGGAGGCGACCCGTGGGCGGGGGCGGCGCCCCAGTCGCTGGAGCCGCTGCTGGAGATGTCCCGGCGCGACCTGGCCGGCGGCCTCCAGGACGCGCCCTGGCCCCCCGTCTACCCCAAGATGCCCGGCGAGCCGCCCCGGGTCGCCCCCAGCCGGGCCCGCAAGCCGTGAGGCGGCCCGACCGCCCGAAGTGATGTCGCTGAGCCACCGAACCGGTGGTCGAGCGACATCACTTCGCCACCGGCGCCGGCCGCGGCCCGGCCATGCGTCACGGGCTGGTCGCCACCTCAGCCGCAGGGGTGGACGAGGTCTACCTCGGGAAGGGGGCCGGGCTCGTCCTGGGAGGCCCGGGCCGTGGGGACGTCGACGGGGTAGTCGCCGGTGAGGCAGGCGGTGCAGAAGCCGGAGCCGGCCACGCCGGTGGCCCGCAGCAGGCGGTCGAGGTCGAGGTAGGCCAGGGTGTCGCAGCCGATGTAGTCGCGCACCTCGGGGATGGTGAGGTCGGCGGCCAGCAGCTGGGTGCGGGTGCCGGTGTCCATGCCGAAGTAGCACGGCCAGCGGTAGGGCGGTGAGGCGATGCGCAGGTGGACCTCGGCCGCCCCTGCCTCCCGCAGCATGGCCACGAGGGCCCGCATGGTGGTGCCCCTCACGATCGAGTCCTCCACCACCACGAGCCGCTTGCCGGCGATGTTCTCGGGCATGGGGTTGAGCTTGATGCGCACGCCCTGGGCCCGCTTCTCCTGGTTGGGCACGATGAAGGTGCGGCCGATGTAGCGGTTGCGCACGAGCCCGTGGCCGAAGGGGATGCCGCTGCGGCGGGCGTAGCCCTCGGCGGCGGGGATGCCCGACTCGGGGACGGGCATGACCATGGCCTCCCGGGCCGGGAACTGGCTGTCGGGCGGGAGGGGGGCCTGCTCGGCCAGCAGCTCCCCCATGCGCTGGCGGGCGCTGTGGACGGTCTGGCCGTACAGCCTGGAGTCGGGCCGGGCGAAGTAGACGAACTCGAAGAGGCACAGCTTGGGGTTGGTCCGCTCCGCCGGGAACGGGTGCGCCGAGCGGGTGCCGGCGGCGTCGATGACCACCATCTCGCCGGGGTCGAGCTCGCGCACGAAGTGGGCCCCGACGATGTCGAGGGCGGTCGTCTCCGACGCCAGCACCCACCCCGCCTCGAGCCGGCCCAGGCACAGCGGGCGGAACCCGTTGGGGTCGCGCACGCCCACCAGGCGGTGCTCGTCCATCAGCACCAGGGAGAAGGCGCCCTCCAGCCGGGGCAGGATGGCGACCAGGGCGTCCTCCAGGGTGCCGCCGGTGGCCACGATCTCCCCGTGGAGGAGCTCGGCTACCAGGTCGCTGTCGCTGGTGACCATGCCGGGGAGGACGCCGGCCTGGTCGGCCAGGCGGGTGGTGTTGACGAGGTTGCCGTTGTGGCCCAGGACGAACCCGGCCCCGCCCGCCGACCGGTAGATGGGCTGGGCGTTGCCCCACGTGCTCGACCCCGTGGTCGAGTAGCGGACGTGGCCCATGGCCAGGTGGCCCTGCAGCGGCGCCAGGGTGCGCTCGTCGAAGACGTGGGTGACCAGCCCCATGTCCTTGACGACGGTGATCGAGTCGCCGTCGCTGACGGCCAGGCCGGCCGACTCCTGGCCGCGGTGCTGGAGGGCGTAGAGGCCGGCGTAGGTGAGGTGGGCCACCGCCTCGCCCGGGGCGTAGATCCCGAAGACGCCACAGGCTTCCTTGGGCTTGGGCTCCGGCGTCAGCGCCTCACCCGGGGAACGCGGCACTGATCCATTCTCGCACAGCCCGGCGCCCGTCCCGGGGACCGGTCGGGGCCGGCTCAGTGCTCGACGGCGGCGGCCATGACCTCTGGCAGCGCCCCGGAGTAGCGGTCGGCGGCGGCGGCCAGGTCGAGGTCGACCAGGCCCTCCACGACGATCCGGTCGCCCCCGGCCGTGCCCAGCACGCTGGCCGGCACGCCGGCGGTGGCGGCCGCCGCCAGCACCGCCTCCAGCCGGTCGGGGAGGACGCAGGCCACCACCCGCGAGGGCGCCTCCGAGAACAGCCCGGCGTGGCCGGCGATGCCGCCTACCCGCACGCCCACGCCGGCGCGGACCGCCATCTCGGCCAGGGCCAGGCCCAGGCCGCCGTCGGCGACGTCGTGGGCGCCGGCCAGCTCCCCCTCCCGCACCAGCTCCCGCACCAGCCCGGCCACGGCCAGGTGGCGGGCGGGGTCGAGCGCGGGCAGAGCCCCGCCCCGGTGGCCGGAGGCGGCGTCGGCCCAGCGCGAGCCGGCCAAGCCGGCGGCGCCCGGTTCCCCCAGCAGCACGACCGGCCCACCGTCGACCAGGCCCACGCCCGGCGGCCGGCGGTCGAGCACCTCGATCAGCCCCACCATGCCGATGACCGGGATGGGGTCGATGTCCACGCCGGCCGACTCGTTGTAGAGGCTCACGTTGCCCCCGACCACGGGCACGTCGAAGGCCCGGCAGGCAGCGGCCATGCCGTCGATGGCCTCCGACAGCTGCCACATGACCTCGGGGTGCTCGGGGTTGCCGAAGTTCAGGCAGTTGACCACGGCCAGGGGGCGGGCGCCGGCGCAGGCCAGGTTGAGGACGGCCTCCGCCACCACCAGCTCGGTGCCGGCCCGGGGGTCGAGCGAGCACCACCGGCTGTTGCTGTCGGTGGTGACGGCCAGCGCCCCGGGGTGGGGCGGCAGGCCGGGCGCCTTGATGCGCAGCACGGCGGCGTCGCCGCCCGGGCCCTCGACGGTGTTGAGGAACAGCTGGGAGTCGTACTGCGAAGACACCCAGTCGGTGCCGACCAGCATGGCCAGGAGGTCGGCGCCGCAGTCGGTCGGGGCGGGCAGCCGGGCCGGGTCGTCGGCCCGGCGGGCGGCCAGGCCGGCCGGCGGCTGGAGGGGGCGGTGGTAGCGGGGCGCGTCCTCGTGCAGCGAGGCGGCGGGCACGTCGGCGAGCACGTCCGCCCCCGGCTCGCCGCTGGCCAGGATGCGCAGCCGTCCCCCGGCCACCACCCGGCCGACGACGGTGGCCGCCACCTCCCAGCGGGCCGCCACCGCCAGGACGGCGGGCAGGTCGCGGGGGCGGACGATGGCCAGCATGCGCTCCTGGGACTCGCTGGTCATCACCTCGGCCGCCACCATGCCCGCCTCGCGCAGGGGCACGGCCGACAGGTCGACGTCCATGCCCATGCCGCCGCGGGAGGCGGTCTCGCTGGTGGCGCAGCTCAGCCCCGCCCCGCCCAGGTCCTGGATGCCGGTGACGAGGCCGGCGTCGTAGAGCTCGAGGCACGCCTCGATGAGACGCTTCTCCTCGAACGGGTCGCCCACCTGCACGCTGGGGCGCTTGGACTCGTCCTGCTCCCCACCGAAGCCGGCCGAGGCCAGCACGCTGACGCCGCCGATGCCGTCCCGCCCGGTGGAGGAGCCGAGCAGCACGGCCAGGTTGCCCTCCCCCGTGGCCCGGGCCAGCAGCAGCTGGTCGGTGCGCAGCAGACCGAGGCACATCACGTTCACGAGCGGGTTGCCCGAGAAGCAGGGCGCCACCCACACCTCGCCGCCGACGGTGGGCACGCCCACCGAGTTGCCGTAGCCCGACACCCCGCTGACCACCCCTTCGAGGACCCAGCGGTTGCGGGGCTCGGACAGGGGGCCGACGTGGAGGGAGTCGAACAGGGCCATGGGGCGGGCGCCCATCGTGAAGATGTCGCGCAGGATGCCGCCCACGCCGGTGGCCGCGCCCTGGTAGGGCTCGATGGCCGAAGGGTGGTTGTGGCTCTCGATGCGGACGGCGACGGCGATGCCGTGGCCGACGTCGACGACGCCGGCGTTCTCGCCCGGGCCCACCAGCACCCACGGCGCCTCGACGGGCAGCCGGCCGAGGTGGGCGCGCGACGACTTGTAGGAGCAGTGCTCCGACCACATGACCGCGTACATGGCCAGTTCCAGCTCGTTGGGCGCCCGCCCCAGGATGGCCTCGATGGCCGCCGCCTCCTCGTCGGTCAGGCCGAGCGTCCGGTGCAGGTCGGCTCGCCGGAGGGCCGGGTCGGACGTCACCGCGCGCATGGGCGCCAAGCTACCGGAGCGCCGAGCAGCCACCGCCGATGGCCCGACTCCACAAATGGCCGAGACCGTGTGGCTTGAACTTCGCGGAAGAACAGGTCAGAATCTCCCAAATGCCTGCCAAAGCTAAGAAAACAAGAGCGCCCATGTCCGACACCCACAAGGCGGCTCTGGCGGAGGGACGTGAGCAAGGAAGAGCGGTTCGCCGCTACCTGGAAGCGATCGAAGCGCACAAGCCCAAGCGGGGCCGGAAGCGCACAACCGAGTCGATGGAGCGGCGCCTGGCCACCATCGAGGACCAACTCGCGAATGCCGATCCCCTGACCAAGCTGCACCTGGTTCAGGAGCGTATGGACCTGCAACGCGAGCTGTCCGCAAGTGACAATGGCGTCGACCTGCAGGAGCTGGAGGACGCGTTCGTCGCCGCCGCCGAGCCCTACGGTCGGCGCAAGGGGATCACCTATAGCGCGTGGCGAGAGGCGGGCGTAGACCCGTCGGTGCTGCGGCGGGCGGGAATCCGCCGAGGTAGCGAGACCGCGTAGCTGGCCCGCCGCCGTCAGCCCCGGTGGCTGGCCGGGGCGGCGTCCGCACCCGCCCCGGCGACCGTCGCCGCCAGGCTGGCCCATAGGCGAACCCCGTCCTGGAGGCCGAGCGGGTCACACGCGCGTTCAGGGTGGGGCATCAGCCCCACCACATTTCCTGTCGATGAGCAGATCCCGGCGATGTCGTCGACCGACCCATTGGGGTTGTCGACGTACCGCAGCACGATCCGATCCTCGGCTCGCAGCTCGGCCAGCGTGTCGGGTGGGCAGCTGTACGCGCCCGAGAAGTGGTTGATGGGAAGGGTGAGCACCGTTCCCGTCGCCACGCCACAGGTGAGAGCCGACCGCGCCGAATCGACGCGGGTCTTTACCTCTGTACACAGGAACTTGAGGCCCCGGTTCTGCCGTAGCGCGCCGGGGAGCAGGCCCGCTTCGGTGAGCACCTGGAAACCGTTGCAGATGCCGATCACGGGTCCACCGGCGCGGGCGAACTCCTCGACCGCGGCCATCACCGGGCTGAAGCGGGCGATGGCGCCGGGGCGCAGGTAGTCGCCGTGGGCGAACCCGCCGGGCAGCACCACGGCGTCGACCCCGCCCAGGCGCTGGTCGCCGTGCCAGACCATCGTCGAGCCCATGCCCACCACCGCCAGGGCCTCGGCCACGTCGTGCTCGCAGTTCGAGCCGGGGAAGACGACGATCCCTGCCGTCCTCACGCCCGCTGCCCCGCCCCCGCCTCCGCCGCCAGCGACACGTCGGCGTCCTCGATCACGGGGTTGGTGAGGAAGCGGCGGCACAGCTCCTCCACCTGGGCCCGGGCGGCCGCCTCGTCGGGCGCGTCGAGGTGGAAGCGGATGGCCTTGCCCACCCGCACGCCCGACACCCCCTCGTAGCCGAGGCCGGCCACCGCTCTCTGGATCGTCGCCCCCTCGGGGTTGGCGATCCCCTCCCGGGGGCGCACCTCCACCAGCACCGCGAAGCGCACGGTCAGCCTCCCTTCACGCCCGGCCAGTCGGCCAGCGACCGGCCGGTGATGCGCTCGTAGGCGGCCCGGTAGCGGGCGCGGGTGGCCCGCACCACCTCGTAGGGCAGGAACGGGGCCGGTGGGGTCTTGTCCCAGTCGGTGGACTCCAGCCAGTCCCGCAGCGGCTGCTTGTCGAACGAGGGGGGCGTGGTGCCGGGCTGCCAGGTCTCCGCCTCCCAGAACCGGGACGAGTCGGGGGTGAGCACCTCGTCGCACAGGGCCAGCTCCCCGTCGATCCACCCCAGCTCGAACTTGGTGTCGGCCAGCAGGATGCCCCGCTCGGCGGCGTGCTCGGCCGCCCGGGTGTAGACGGCGAGGGAGATGTGGCGGGCCTTCTCGTAGACGTCGGCGCCCACCAGCTTCATGGCGTCGTCGGGCGAGATGTTCTCGTCGTGGAGCCCGACCTCGGCCTTGGTGGAGGGCGTGAACAGCGGCTCGGGCAGCTTGGCCGACTCCTCCAGGCCGGCGGGAACGGCGATGCCGTGGATGGTTCCCCGCTGGCGGTACTCCTTCCACGCCGACCCGCTCACGTACCCCCGGACTATGCACTCGATGGGCAGCATGTCGGCCTTGTGCACGAGCATGACGCGGCCGTCGAGGTCGGGCCCGAGCGCGGCCACCGCCTCATCGGGCGGGACGGTGGAGATGAGGTGGTTGGGCACCAGGTCGTGCATCATGTCGAGCCAGAAGGCGGTCATGGCGGTGAGCACCCGGCCCTTGTCGGCGATGGGCTCGGCCATGACCACGTCGAAGGCGGAGATGCGGTCGGACGTGACCATCAGCAGCCGGCCGCCGCCCGCGTCGTAGATGTCGCGGACCTTGCCCCGGGAGACGAGCGGGAGGGTCATCGACGGCAACTTACCGGCCGGCGGGGGGTCACAGGATCGGCCCGGGGCGGTAGGCGGCGGCCTCGGGGAACCGGGAGGCCAGCTCCTCGGTGCGGGCCACCAAGGCGGCCACCTGGGCGCCCGCCGCGCCGGTGAAGGCCAGGGGGTCGGCCAGGGCGGCTTCGAGGTCGGCCCGGGAGAGGCGGAGGCGCTCGTCGGCGGCCAGGCGGTCGAGGAGGTCTACGGCGGCGTCGCCCTTCTCCCGGCGGGCCAGGGTGGCCGCCACCGCGTGCTCCTTGACCACGGCGTGCGCCTGCTCGCGGCCCACGCCGGCCCGCACCGCGGCCAGCAACACCTTGGTGGTGGCGAGGAAGGGCAGCTCCCGCTCCAGCTCCCGCTCGACGACGGCGGGGAAGGGGGCGAGCTCGTCGAGCACCGTCAGGAAAGCCTGGTAGAGCCCGTCGGCCGCCAAGAAGGCGCCCGGCAGCGCCACTCGGCGCACCACCGAGTCGGAGACGTCGCCCTCGTTCCACTGGTGGCCGCTGACGGCCGTGACCATGGCCAGGTGGCCGCCCAGGACGGCGGCCAGGCCGTTGATACGCTCGCAGGTGCGGGCGTTCATCTTGTGGGGCATGGCCGACGACCCCACCTGGCCCGCCGCGAACCCCTCGGTGACCAGCTCGTGGCCCGACATTAGCCGGACGGTGGTGGCCAGCGAGGAGGGAGCAGCGGCCGCCTGCACCAGGGATGACACCACGTCGAGGTCGAGCGACCGGGGGTAGACCTGGCCGGTGGACGTGAGGGCGGTGTCGAAGCCGAGATGGCGGGCCACCGCCTCCTGGAGGGCGGCCAGCCGGGCGGGGTCCCCGCCCACCAGGTCGAGCTGGTCCTGGGCCGTGCCCACCGGGCCGGTGATCCCTCGCAGCGGGTAGCGCGCCAGCAGGTCGCCCACCCGGGCCAGGGCGATCAGCAGCTCGTCGCCGGCCGACGCCCACCGCTTGCCCAGGGTGGTGACCTGGGCGGGGACGTTGTGGGTGCGGGCGACCATGGCCAGCCCGGCGTGGTCGGCGGCCAGGCGGCCCAGGCGCACGGCGGCGGCCACCATGCGGTCGCGGACGATGGCCAGCGACTGGCGGACCTGAAGCTGCTCGACGTTCTCGGTGAGGTCGCGCGACGTCATGCCCTTGTGGACGTGCTCGGTGCCCGCCAGGGCGCAGAACTCCTCGATGCGAGCCTTCACGTCGTGGCGGGTGACCCGCTCCCGAGCCTCGATGGAGGCGAGGTCGACGTCCTCCAGCACCGCCTCGTACGCCTCCACCACGCCCTCGGGCACGTCGACGCCGAGGTCGCGCTGGGCCCTCAGCACCGCCAGCCACAACCGCCGCTCGAGGATCACCTTGGTCCGGGGCGACCACAGCTCCACGACCTCGGGCGAGGCGTAGCGCGCCGCCAGGACGTCAGGTATGGCCGTCACCGGCCTCCGGCCTGCCCGGCCTGCGTGGCCTGAACGCCTTGGCCGGCCTGCGTGGCCTGAACGCCTTGGCCGGCCTGCGTGGCCTGAACGCCTTGGCCGGCCTGCGTGGCCTGAACGCCTTGGCCGGCCTGCGGGCCGGCCCTCCGCTCGTCGAGGCGGGCGGCCAGGGCGGCGTCGGTGATGGCCAGCATCTGGGCCACGAGCAGGGCGGCGTTCATGGCCCCGTCGATGGCGACGGTGGCGACGGGGACGCCGCGGGGCATCTGCACGGTGGCGTAGAGGGCGTCCACCCCGTTGAGTGCGCCGCCCGAGAGCGGCACCCCCACGACGGGCAGGGTGGTGTTGGCCGCGACCGCCCCGGCCAGGTGGGCGGCCATGCCCGCGCCGCAGATGAGGGCGGCGTAGCCGTTCTGGCGGGCCGACCGGGCGAAGTCGGCCACCGCCGCCGGCGTGCGGTGGGCCGACATCACGTGCTCCTCGGCGTCCACCCCCAGCTCCTGCAGGGTGGCCAGGGCAGGCGCCATCTTGTCCTTGTCGTTGGGCGAGCCCATCAGGATCGCCACCTTCATGTGCGCACCTCCGCTTGGGCCTCGGCCGGGCCGGCGATGTCGCGCCGGTAGTGCATGCCGGGCCAGTCGATCAGGGAAACGGCTTCGTAGGCGCGGCGGCGCGCCTCGGGCAAGTCCTCGCCCAGGGCGGTGACGTCGAGCACCCGCCCGCCCGCGGTGGTGCGGCCCGGACCGACGCCCGCCGAGTACAGCGTCACCCCGGGGAGGGCGGCGGCCTCGTCGATCCCGGTGATGGGATCGCCGGTGCGGGGCGCCACCGGGTAGCCGTCGGCGGCCAGCACCACGGTGACGGCGGCCCGCTCGTCCCACACCGGCGCGGCCCGCAGCTCGCCCTGGGCCGCCTCGGCCAGCAGGCGGGCCAGGTCGCCGGTGTAGCGGGGCAGCACCACCTGGGCCTCGGGGTCGCCGAAGCGGGCGTTGTACTCCACGATCCGGGGGCCGGCGGGCGTAAGCATGAGGCCGGCGTAGAGGACGCCGCGGTAGTCGATGCCGCGGGCCCGCAGGGCAGCCATGGTCGGCTCGACCGCGCTGGCCATGACCTCGGCCACCACGTCGGGGCCGGCCACGGGGACGGGCGAGTACGCCCCCATGCCGCCGGTGTTGGGGCCCTCGTCCCCGTCGAGCAGGCGCTTGAAGTCCTGGGCGGGGGCCAGGGGAACGGCCCGCCGGCCGTCGCACACGCACAGCAGCGACAGCTCGGGACCGGTGAGCCCCTCCTCGATCACCACCGTGCGGCCCGCCTGCCCGAAGGAGGAGCCGCTGAGCTTGGCCCGCACGTCGTCGGCGGCGGCGGCCAGCGAGGGCGTGACGAGCACGCCCTTGCCGGCGGCCAGGCCGTCGGTCTTCACCACGTAGGGCGGGGGCAGCGTCTCGAGGAAGGCGATCGCCTCCCCGGGGTCGGTGAAGCTGCCATGGCGGGCGGTGGGCACCCCCGCCTCGACCAGCAGCTCCTTCATCCACCGCTTGGACCCCTCGAGGCGGGCGCCGTCCGCTCCGGGACCGAACACGAGCCGCCCGCCGGCCCGGAGGCGGTCGGCCAGCCCCTCCACCAGCGGGACCTCGGGTCCGATGACGAACAGGTCGGCGTCGACCTCCTCGGGCGACGCGGCCACCGACCACGGGATGCCGGGGTTGCCGGGGGTGACCACCACGTCGTGGCCGGGGCGGGACAGGGCGTCGGCCAGGGCGTGCTCCCGCCCCCCTGCCCCCACTACGCAGACCCGCACGGTCAGATCACCAGCACGCCGGGGCCGGCTTCCCAGTCCCCGTCATCCCAGTTGTCGTCATCGTCGTCGTCGGCCGGGGGCCGGCTGGCCCAGCGGATGGGCTCCATGGGAGTGCGCACGAACTGGTCGCGGCCGGGCCCCACCCCGACCATGGTGATGGGCACGCCCGCCTGCTCGGCCAGGTGCTGCACGTAGGCCTGGGCGGCGGCCGGCAGCTCGGTCCAGCGGGTGGCGGCGGTGGTGTCGGCCAGCCAGCCCGGCAGCTCCTCGTACACCGGCTTCACCTTGTGCAGCACCGACTGGTGGTAGGGGAGGTGGTGGTAGCGGTCGCCGTCGGCCTCGTAGGCCACGCACACCTTGATCGTCTCGAAGGTGTCGAGCACGTCGAGCTTGGTCAGCGCCACCTCGGTCAGGGAGTTGAGGCGGGCGGCCTGGCGCAGCATGACCACGTCGAACCAGCCCGTGCGCCGGCGGCGGCCGGTGTTGGTGCCGAACTCGCCGCCCCGCTCGACCAGGGCGTCGCCCACCTCGTCGGACAGCTCGGTGGGGAAGGGGCCGGAGCCGACCCGGGTGACATAGGCCTTGGCGATGCCCATCACGGTGTCGATGTGGCCGGGGCCGGCCCCCGCCCCCACGCAGGCGCCGCCCGCCACCGGGTTGGAGGAGGTGACGAAGGGATAGGTGCCGTGGTCGAGGTCGAGGAAGGTGGCCTGGGCCCCCTCGAACAGCACGTTGGCCCCCGCCTCCAGGGCGTCGTGCACGAGCCCCACCGTGTCGGCGATCATCGGGGCCAGCCGGGGGGCCAGCTCTCCCAGGTACCGGTCGGCGATGTCGTCGGCCGAGAGGGGGAGGCGGTTGTAGACCTTGGCCAGGACGAGGTTCTTCTCCTTCAGGGCGACGTCGAGCTTCTCCCGGAAGATCTTGGGGTCGAGCAGGTCCTGCACCCGCAGGCCGACCCGGGCCGCCTTGTCGGCGTAGGCGGGCCCGATCCCCCTCTTGGTGGTGCCGAGCTTGTTCTTGCCCAGGTAGCGCTCGGTGAGCCGGTCGAGCTCGTGGTGGTAGGGCATGATCAGGTGGGCGTTGCCGCTCACGCAGAGCCGGCTGCAGTCGACCCCCCGCCCGGCCAGCATGTCGACCTCGTCGATGAGCACGCCGGGGTCGACCACGACCCCGTTGCCGATCACCGGTGTCACCCAGGGGTAGAGGATGCCGCTGGGGACGAGCTGGAGGGCGAAGGACTCGCCGCCGACCACGATGGTGTGCCCCGCGTTGTGGCCGCCCTGGTAGCGGACGACGACCTGCATCTCCCTGGCGAGCAGGTCGGTGAGCTTGCCCTTGCCCTCGTCGCCCCATTGGGTGCCCACCACGACTGTTCCGGGCACGCGCGACTCCTCGGAAGCGAACCTACTGCGGTCCGATCAGTGTACCGCCGGCGCGTCCCCCGCCCGGGGAATAAGGCCGGCCAGGCGGTAGGACGGCGGGCGGTCCTCAGCGCCGGCGGTGCACGTCAGCAACCGGGGCGGGGCGGCGGCCACCTCCACCTCCACGTCTACCTCCTCGCCGCCCTCGGTGGCGAAGTGGACGGCGGTGGAACTACCTCCCGGCCGCCGCCGCCAGGCCAGGGGCGTGACCGCGTCGATGCCGGTCAGGCCCGTCTCCCGGCGCAGGAGGTACTCGGCGGCCTGGACGGCGAAGGGGTCGCCGGCCCGGCCCCGGAAGTGGTCGAGGGCGATGTGGCCGGCCTCGTAGCGCGCCACCACCTCGGCCGCCTCGTCCGGCTCGAGCCGGCCGAAGTAGAGGCCGTGGGGGAGGCAGACCAGGTTGCCGGCGAAGCGGTCGCCACCGATGTGGGAGCACTCCCACACCTGGTCGGCGCGGCTGGCCACGGCGTTCGGGCCACGCAGGCCGGCCAGCAGCGACCGCACGATCGGCCTGCCGAGGCGGGCGCAGCACGGGTCGTGGCGCCCGTTGGTGCAGACGAGGTACAGGGGCCGGTCCCAGGGCTGGCCGAACCCGACCGGCTGGGGGCCGGCGGCGGCGGCCACGTCGAGGGCCAGAAGCTCGTCGGGGTCGGAGAGGGTGCGGTGCTCCATCCACGGCCGGGGCCGCCCCGACGAGGCCACGAAGCTACGGCGGCGGCCGGTGCGGGGGCGGTCGGGCTGGCGCAGGAGCACGGTGCGCACGCGGTGGGGCCGGCCCTCCTCCACGAGGAACTCGGCCACCGCCGGCGGCAGGCGGCTCTCGAACAGGGCGTCGCGCCCCCACGCCCCCGGCTGCTCGACGAGGACCCAGCCCCGCACCACCGAGGCCGTCGCCCACGCCGGCTCGTCCCGCTCGAGCGAGACGTCGGCGCAGCGCGGGTCACTCATCGGGGGCGAGCTCGAGCAGCCCCTCCCGTACCAGCCGGCGGGCCAGCACCAGCCGGCTCGGCTCGTCCATGAGGTCGGCCAGGTCGCCCGGGGTCATGGCGGCGGGAGCGGCGTCGGGGGCGTGGGCGGTGGCGGCGATGCGGCGCACGGCGGGTTCGAGGGCGGCCGGCATCCGCAGCTCCCGCTGGCCGAGGTGCACGTGCAGGGCGCCGTCCCTCGCCGTGAGGTGGCACACCGACCCGGGGCGGCGGCGCAGGCGGGTGCCGTCGTGCAGGTGAGGCAGGGCGAGCATGGCCGACAGCTGCCCGGGGAGGATGGGCGTCCGTCCCGCCCAGAACCGCCGCACTGCCGCGGCCGCCGCCTGGCGGGCGTCGACGGTGTCGAGCCACGAACGGAGGTCGGCGATGGCCATCTCGACCTCCTTGGCCAGCCCCTCCTCGTCGGAGGCGTAACCGGGTGGGAGGGAGCGGCGGAAGGCGGCCGACTCGGCGGCCCCTCCCGTGACGTGGCGGAGCACGTCATGGCGGGTCTCGGCGTGGATGCCGATGGTGAGGTGGGCCGACAGGTCGGTCTGGGCCCGGGCCGAGTGGAGGAAGCCCCGGGGCAGGTAGAGGAAGTCGCCGGCCGTGAGCCTCACCGCCAGGGTGACCGGGCCGGGGTCTCCCTTCCGGGACGCCCACGGCTGGGAAGGCAGCGGGTCGGGGAAGACGGGGTCGTAGAGCTCCCACTCCTTGGACCCGGCCACCTGCAGGACGAACACGTCGTGGGTGTCGTAGTGGACGGCCAGGCCCTGGGCGCCGGGCGGGGTGACGTAGGCGTTGGCCTGGACGGGGAACGTCAGGTCGATCTCGAGCTGGCGGCAGAAGTCGATCAGGGGCGGCCAGTACCGCTGGAGCCCCTGGAGGACGATGGTCGCCCCGTCGGCGAACTCCTGGAACACCCGGCGGGGGTCGCCCACGCCCGACACGTCCTGGCCCCCGACCCGGGCGGCCTTGGTGTAGCGGGCGGGGGGCACGGGCGAGCCGTTGCGGACCAGGCGGAACGTGGGGGTGCGGGCGAAGGACGACGCGACCAGCCGGTCGACGTCGTCGAGGGTGAACAGGTCGGCGAACGCCCCGGGATCACCGCCGGGGAGGTGCAGCGGGGCCCGGCCCCAGTGGCGGTCGAGGAAGGTGGCGGGGTCGGCGGTGAGGCGAGCCAGCCCCCTGGGCCGCTCCGTCAGCTGTCGGTGCCGTCGACGTCGGCCCCGTCCGAGTCGTCCGAGTCCGAGTCGTCCGAGTCCGAGTCGTCGCCGTCGGCGTCGGCCGCGTCCGCCCGGTCGGCCTGGTCGGCGGTGTCGGTGCCGTCGGTGGTGTCGGCCGCGTCGGTGCCGTCGGCCGCGTCGGCGCCGTCGGCGGTGTCGGTGCCGTCGGCGTCCTGGCTGTCGGGGTCGGCAGAGGCGGTGGGGGTGACCCCGCCCACGGCCTCGATGTCGTCGTCCGTCAGGCCCGTGATCATTTCGGTCCCCGTCGCATCTGTCATAGTCGGACTCTATGCCCTCAAGTCAGGGCGGCAAACGGCCGAAGATAGGTGTGCGGCCCCCCCGCCCGCCGCATGTGAGCAGGGGGCCGAGCGATGGTATGGGACGGGCGCTCCCCCACCGGCGCCGTCCCGCCGCTCGGCCCTCTGTCACATGGCGGGCCTCTTCGATCGTGGCCACCGCCGACGGGTTCAAAGAGACCGTCACCCTGCCCGACCGCGCCGCCGGCCCTTCCTACCGGGAGGAGCTGGTGCTGCCCGAGGGCGTCAGCGCCCGCATGGGCGAGGCGGGCGTGGAGCTGGTGGACGGCTCGGGCGCCGTCGTCGGCACCTACGGCGGCGGGGTGGCCTTCGACGCCACCTACCCCGGCGCCGGCGCCTCCGCCTCCACGCCCGTCGAGGTTCGCCTCCTCGCCACCGCCCCCCGCCAGGGCCAGGGGGGTTCGGTGGCCACCGTCGAGGTCAGCGTCGACGGCGCCTGGCTGGGGCGGGCCCGGTTCCCGGTCACCATCGACCCCACCTACTTCCGCCAGACCTCCGACACGGGCGCGTCGGACACCTTCGTCTCCTCCGGGGGCAACGCCAACACCTCCTGGTGGAACGACCCGTCGCTGCTGGTGGGCAGCCACGACGGCTCCCAGCTCCAGCGCTCCTACGTGAAGTTCAACCTCTCGGGCATCCCGTCGGGGCCCGACGTGTGGGTCTCCGACGCCACCCTGTGGCTGGGCAACTGGTACTCGCCCAGCTGCACCCCCCGCACCATCGACCTCTACCGGCTCCTGGGCCCCTTCGGCTCGGCCACCACCTGGAACAACCGGCCCGACCCCGAGGCCACCACCGTCGCCTCGTCGGGGGCGGTGGCCAGGGGGGCAAGTGGCTGCCCCACCGACTGGGTGAGCCTGGCCGCCACCCCCATCGCCCAGGACTGGCTGCGCCACGGCGCCGCCAACCACGGCATCGAGCTGCGGGCGGCGGCGGAGACCGACCCCGCCAACTACCGGGCCTTCTACTCGGCCCAGGCCGCCGG